>JBEVLS010000192.1:0-17391 GCA_040509015.1 Microbacterium sp. | reverse complement strand
ACCCTCATCGACCACCACGTCCCGTCACTCGTGCGCGGCCGGCGAAGTCGTCGTGAACCATAGGCAGACGGCCGGGCTGCTGACAGGATGAGTCCAGGCCTCCGGGGGGAGCATCTCCGCCCCGCGAGCACGCGTCGAGAATCTGGAGCCTGTGAATGGATCTGACCCCCCGCGAGATCGACAAGCTGTACGTCTACCAGGTCGCCGAACTCGCCCGTCGTCGCCGCGACCGGGGCACGAAACTGAACGTGAGCGAGGCCCAGGCGCTCGTGACCGAGGCGATCCTCGAGGCGGCGCGTGACGGCAAGTCCGTCGCGGACTGCATGGAACTGGGCAAGAAGGTCGTCACCGTCGACGAGTGCATGCCGGGGGTACGCGAGCGCATCACCCTGCTGCAGGTCGAGGCGACGTTCCCCGACGGCACCAAGCTCGTCTCGTGCCACGATCCGATCGGCGGCTGAACGGGTGACGCAGCTCCCCTCGATCCGCACGCTCCTCATCGGCGGCCACGAGAGCGCCGACGGCGCCGACCTCGTGCGCCTCGAGGCGCTGATCGACGGGGCGCGGGTCGCGAGGCCCGGCCGGCAGTTCCACAACGTCGTCAGCGAGGCGCTCGGTGACGGGGCGACGGTCGTCGTGGTGCCGATGACGTTCGGCCGCAACCCGACCATGGTCGCCGACACCGCGAAGACGCTGAAGTGGCTCGCCGCGAAGCACCCGGGGCGTCTGGCGCTCGCCGCCGATTTCGGGACGATCGATCACCTCACCGCGTGGCTGCGGAAAGCCGCCAACGCGGTGCGCGCCGAGGATCCGGATGCCGGCATCGTCGTCATGGCCCCTCGCTCGAACCCGTTCGACGAGGCCGAGCTGCACCGCGTCGCCTACCTCGTCGCGGCGCACGGTGCGGCGGGCGAGGTGTTCCCCGCGATCGTCGAGGACGGCGGGTCGGTGGCTCCGGTCGTCGAGCGCCTCCGGCTCCTGGGGATCGAGCGCTCGGTCGTCGTGCCGGCGGGATTCGCGGCATCCGTCGACGAGCCCTTCGGCACCGGAGCGCTCACGGGTGCGCGATCCGGCGGGGCGCTCATGAGCGACGGAGCGATCGCCCGCGTCGTGCGCGATCGGGTGTCGGCCGCGGTCGCCGCGCTGGCGGCCGGCCATGACGGCATCGCCGCCGGGCTCGATGCCGACCACGGGCACGGGTACGCCCATTCGCACGCGTTCGACGAGGGTGCCGGCGCGTCACAGCACTCCCACGGCGGCGGCCGCGCGCACTCCCACCCGCATCCGCACGGCGCGCACACCCACGCCGACGGCACGACCCACACGCACGACAACGAGGGCCTCCACGCCCACGTCCACGCTTCGTAGGGAAGGAAGACCATGGTCACCAGGAAGCCGCAGTACCAGCACACCGGCGAAGACATCGAGATCAACGCCGGCCGCGCGTCGGTGACCCTGAAGGTCACGAACACCGGCGACCGGCCCGTGCAGATCGGCTCGCACTTCCACTTCTTCGAGGTGAACCGCGCCGTGCGCTTCGAGCGCGAGAAGGCGTGGGGGATGCACCTCGACATCCCCGCGGGCACGGGCGTGCGCTTCGAGCCGGGCGAGACGAAGCAGGTGACGCTCGTCGCGTACGCCGGCGGGCGCCATGTCGTGGGGTTCAACGGTCTCGTCAACGGCGGTCTCGACGCCCCGCAGACCCGCATCGACGCGATGGCGCGGCTCGAGCAGAAGAGGTTCGAGAACGGCACGCCCGACAGGAAAGCAGGAACGCCCTCCGCGGCGGAAGCGACGAAGAAGGGCGCCGAGTAGATGGCCATCATCCCTCGCCAGCAGTACACCGATCTGTTCGGCCCGACCGTCGGCGACCGGGTGCAGCTCGCCGACACGAACCTGATCATCGAGATCGAGAAGGACTACGCGGCCGGCAGCTACGGTGACGAGGTCGTCTACGGCGGCGGCAAGTCCGCTCGCGACGGTATGGCCGCCGACCCGCAGGCGAGCCAGTCGCAGGGCGCACTCGACCTCGTCATCACGAACGCGATCGTGATGGATGCCGTGATCGGCATCGTGAAGGCCGACATCGGCGTCCGCGACGGCAAGATCGTGGGCATCGGCAAGTCGGGCAACCCGCAGACCCAGGCGAACGTCGATCCCCTCCTCATCGTCGGCCCCGGCACCGAGGTCATCGCGGGGGAGCACCTCATCGCGACAGCCGGCGCCATGGACTCGCACGTGCACTTCGTGTCGCCCCAGCAGGCGTACGCCGCCCTCTCCAACGGCATCACGACGCTGTTCGGCGGCGGCACGGGTCCGACCGACGGCACGAACGGCACGACCTGCACGCCCGGCGCCTGGAACATCCACCGCATCCTGCAGTCCTTCGAGGCCATCCCCGTCAACATCGGCATCCACGGCAAGGGCAACGGCTCGCTGCCGCAGGCGCTCATCGAGCAGATCGAGGCGGGCGCGGCGGGGCTCAAGGTGCACGAGGACTGGGGGACCACCCCCGCGGTGATCGACATGGCGCTGCAGGTCGCCGACGAGTACGACGTCCAGGTCGCGATCCACACCGACTCGCTCAATGAGGCCGGGTTCGTCGAAGACACGATCTCGGCGATCAACGGGCGCACGATCCACACCTTCCACACCGAGGGTGCCGGTGGCGGGCACGCCCCCGACATCATCCGCGTGGCCGGCCAGCCCAACGTCCTCCCGTCCTCGACGAACCCGACGCTGCCGTACACGGTCAACTCCGTCGACGAGCTCCTCGACATGGTGATGGTCTGTCATCACCTGACGCACGACAGTCCCGAAGACCTCGCCTTCGCGGACTCGCGTGTGCGGGCCGAGACGATCTCGGCCGAGACCGTCCTCCACGACATGGGCATCATCTCGATGTTCTCGTCGGACTCGCAGGCGATGGGGCGCATCGGCGAATCGGTGACACGCGCGTTCCAGACCGCGCACCACTGCAAGGACAAGCGCGGTCCGCTCCCCGAGGACGCCGACGGCAACGACAACTTCCGCGTGCTGCGGTATCTCGCGAAGGTCACGATCAACCCCGCGATCGCGCACGGCATCTCGGACTACGTGGGCTCGCTCGAGCCCGGCAAGATGGCCGACATCGTGCTGTGGCCCATCGACTCGTTCGCGGCGAAGCCCAAGATGATCATCAAGGGCGGCCTGATCAACTGGGCGCAGATGGGCGACCCCAACGCGTCGCTGCCGACCCCTCAGCCGGTCTACTACCGTCCGATGTTCGGCGCGTTCGGGCCGACGCTGCAGAAGACCCGCGCGACGTTCATGTCGAAGGCGTCGATAGCGAAGGGCGTACCGGAACAGCTCGGGCTGCAGAGTCAGATCTTCCCCGTGCACCGCAACCGCACGATCGGCAAGGCCGACATGGTGCGCAACAGCGCGACTCCCGTCATCGAGGTCGACCCCGAGACCTACACGGTCACGGTCGACGGTGAGCGGGTCCACATCGAGCCGGCCGAATCTCTTCCGCTCACCCAGCTCTTCTTCCTGGTCTAGCGGGGCGATGACGACGACGATCGGGCGCCTGCTCGTCAGCCTCCAGCTGTCGGACTCCGCGTTCCCCAGCGGCTTCTACACGATGTCGCACGGGCTCGAGGGGTTCCGGCAGGCCGGGCTCGTGCGTCCTGGCGAGGTCGGCGCGCTGCTCGAGGATCTGCTCGTGCGCTCGATCGGGCCGGGCGACGCCACGGCCCTGGCCCGCGCGCACGGCGCCGCGGTTCGGCGCGACTGGGATGCCGTGACCGAGCTCGACCACGTGCTGTTCGCCTCGAAGCTGAACGCCGAGCTGCGGGTCGCGTCGACGCGCAGCGGGCGCCAGCTCATCGACATCGCCGCCGAGACCTTCGCCGGCGCCGACGGGGGCGCGGACATCGCGGAGTGGGCGGCGCGGGTCAAGGCCAAGCAGGCGCCCGGATGCCAGCCGATCGCGACCGCCGTCTGCTACGCGGCGACCGGGGTGCCGGTGGCCGAGGCTGTGGCATCCGATCTGTTCGCCTTCTGCGTGAGCTTCGCCGGCGCCGCGCTGCGCCTTCGTCTCACCGACCACCGGGGCGCGCAGGTGCTGCTGCGCGAGATCCAGCCGATCATCGAGGTGGTGACGGCGGATGCCGTCGCCCGCCCGGCGGCCGACATCGGCGGCTTCGCCCCGAATGCCGACATCGCGTCGGCCGCGCACGAGCGCGCCGACGCGCGACTGTTCACCAGCTGACCAACGGAAAGACGGAGACGGACATGAGCGACAACGTGCTGCGCGTAGGGATCGGCGGACCCGTCGGGACCGGAAAGACCGCCCTGACCGAGGCCCTCGTCCCCCTGTTCATCGCCGCCGGGCGCACGCCCGGGGTGATCACGAACGACATCTACACGCAGGAGGACGCCCATCACGTGCGGCGCGAGCTCGCGGGCATCCTCGATCCCGAGCGGGTCATCGGCGTCGAGACCGGCGCCTGTCCCCACACCGCCGTGCGCGACGACCCGACGATGAACCTCGCCGCCGGCGAGGAGATGCTCGAGCGGTTCCCCGAGATCGACACCCTCATCTACGAGTCGGGCGGAGACAACCTCACCCTGACGTTCTCGCCCGCCCTGGCCGACGTGTTCGTCTTCGTGCTCGACACGTCCAACGGCGAGAAGATGCCGCGCAAGCGCGGCCCGGGCATCACCGAGAGCGACATCCTCGTGATCAACAAGATCGACATCGCGCGGTACGTGCGCACCGACCTCGGCGTCATGGAGCGCGACGCGCACGCCGTGCGCGACGGCAAGCCGGTCGTGCTGACCAACTCGCTCGACGGCACCGGACTGAAGGACCTGTTCGACCGCATCCTCGCGCACTGGGACGCATCGAAGCCCGAACTCGTCGCGTGAGCGCCGCGCCGACCGCCCCCGCGGAACCGCTGTACGGCGGCCCGCGGTTGCAGCCCGCCCACTTCGAGCCGGAGCGCGTGCCGGTCGACGTGGCGCGCTACGGCGTCGAGGCGCACACGCTCGGCGTCGGCAGCCCGGGCAAGGTCGGCATCCTCGAGTTGGACTTCGCTCTTCGCGGGCAGCCGGGCTCGCAGCGCACCGACCTCGTCCACCACTACCAGAAGACCCCGCTGCAGATCATGCGGCCGCTGTACTACAACCCGCTCCGGCCCGACATGCCGTACACGTACATCATGACGACGGGCGGCGGGGTGCTGCACGGCGACCGCCAGCGCACCGACCTGCGGTTCGGCGCGGGCTCGTCGGCGCACGTCACGACGCAGGCGCACACGAAGCTCTACCGCATGGAGACGGGCTACGCGACGGCGCTCGTCAACATCCAGGTCGAGTCCGGCGCGTACGCCGAGTACCTCCCCGATCCCGTCATCCCCTTCGCCGGATCCCGCTACTACCAGCGCACCGCCGTCACGCTGGAGCCGGATGCCACGCTCATCACCGGCGAGACGATCTATGCGGGCCGTCTGACGCGCGGCGAGCGCAACGCCTACGACGCGTTCGCGAGCGACTTCGAAGTCCGGCGCCCAGGCGGCAGGCCGGTCGCGTTCGACCGCGTGCGTCTCGTCCCGGAGGCCGGGCAGGTCGGCGGGCTCGCAGTGCTCGACGGGCGCGACGTCGTGTCGACGCTCTACGTGTTCTCTCCGCTGGCATCGGCCGCCCGCATCGCGGATGCGCTGCAGTCCGCCGTGGCGGAGGTCGTCCGTGCATCGGACGACGACACGACGCGATTCGGCGTGAGCGCGCTCCCCGGCGACGCGGGTGCGTGGCTGCGCCTCATCGGCGACGACACGATCACCGCGCTGGCCGCGCAGACCGCGGCCTCCGCGGCGGCGCACGAGCTTCTGACGGGGCGCGCGGCCCCGGTCATCCGCAAGTCATGACGCCGCACGCGGGCAGGCCGGAGGCGCCGCCGACCTGGCGCGCGTGGGGTCTGGGACTGGTGCGCGGCTCGTCGCAGATCTTCTTCCAGCAGAACCTCGTCACGGGAGTCCTGATCCTCGCGGCGTTCTTCGTCGCCGACTGGCGGATGGGCGTGCTGGCGATCCTGGGCGCCGTCGGCGGCCTGCTCGGCGGACGCCTGTTCGGAGCCCGGGCGGCAGACATCGCCGCGGGCATGCAGTCGTTCTGCGGCACGCTGGTGGGTGCCGCGGTGTTCTCGGCGCTGGGCGGCGCGGCCTGGTGGAGCTACGTCCTCGCCCTCCTCGGCGGCGTCGCGACGGGCCTGGTCACCTGGTTCGTCCAGGCCCTGCTGGCCTCGCCCGCGCTGAAGCGGTACGACCTCCCGTACACGACCGCGCCCTTCGTCATCGTCGCGACGATCATCGCGCTGTCGACCCTGCGCTGGTCCGTCGAGCCCGCGGCATCCGCTCTGCCGACCGATCCCGTCCCCGCGTTCGCGGTGTCCCTCCTCACGAACGTGTCGCAGGTCGTGCTCGTCGACAGCGTGTGGTCGGGCGCGCTCATCCTGATCGGCCTGTTCGTCGCGAGCTGGAAGGTCGGCCTGGCGGCGGTGCTCGGGAGCCTCGTCGGCTCGACCACGGCCGTGGTCATGGGCGAGCCGTGGAGCGAGATCGCGAACGGACTCGCCAACTACTCCGGCGTCCTGACGGCGATCGCGCTGGCGGTGACCTTCCTGCGCCCCGGCGTCCTGTCGTGGCTCTACGCGCTGCCGTGGATCGTCGTGACCGCCGTCGTGACGCTCGTGATGCACCGCCTCGACCTCGACACGTACACGTGGCCCTACATCCTCACGACGTGGGCGGCGCTCGTGGCGGCGTTCTTCGTGCGTGGTCTCACGCGCGCGTAGCGGGGGCGTGGCACGATGAGCGGGTGCCTTCGATGAGCGGAATCGACGAGACGCGTGACGACGTCGATCACGAGCGGATGCACCGCGCGTCGTTCACCGAGGCGGTCCAAGCGGCGGTCGCGACCCTTCGCGCACGCGGCGTGCGCGTCACCGCCGAGCGCCGCGCGGTGATCGAAGCGCTCGCCGACACCCACGAGCATCTCAGCGCCGACGAGGTGGCGCACCTGCTCGAGGCGTCGAGCCCGAAAGTGCACCGGGCCACGGCCTATCGCGCGCTCGACCTGCTCGTCGAACTCGGCATCGCGTCGCGCCGCCATGCGACGAACGAGGCGACGACGTACCACCTCGTGACCGAGACGTCCGCGGAAGGTGCGCACCTGCACGCGCACTGCCGGCTGTGCGGCAGCGTCGTGGGCGTCCCGGCCGACGCTCTGGACGCCGCGCGTCGCACGATCGCCGCCGAGGCCGGGTTCGTCATCGAGCCGCCGCAGACCACGCTCGTCGGCCTCTGTGCGCGCTGCGCCGCAGCCGCCTGATCACGGACGGACGCGAACCCTGCGTCCCTCGTACTCGACGGTGTCGCCGTCGTGCAGCTGCCGCCCGCGGCGGCGATCGACCTCGCCGTTGACGGTCACGAAGCCGTCGATGATGGCCTCTTTCACGTCGCCGCCCGAGTCGAGGATCCCGGCGAACTTCAGGAACTGCCCCAGGCGGATCATGTCCCCGCCGATGGAGACGTCGTCGATCGGCGCCTGATTCGTCATGCCCGAATGCTAGCGGCTGCCCTCGCGCTGCCGCGTCGTGCTCAGGCGCGGTCGTGGAGCGTGATGCGGTAGCCGTCGGGATCGGCGAACGTGAAGGTGAGTCCGAAGGGGCCGTCGGTCGGCGCGGCCACGATCGGGACGCCGTCGGACGCCATGGCGTCGTGGACGCCCCGGGTGTCGGATGCGTGCAGCCAGACGCCGACGCCGAGACCGAGCTGAGAGACCGAGTCGAGGTCGACGCCCGGAAGAGGGGGACGTACGGCGAACGTCGCAGGCGCCGTGTCGAAGACGACGGCCGTCGGCGGACCCGGGCGGCGCCCGAATCCGAGGTACTTCTCGTAGAACGCCGCCGAGGCGACGACATCGCGGACTTGGAGGGAGATGAAACCGGGACCGGAAGCAAATGACATGAGGACTCTCTGACGATCGAATGTGTGTCAGTTATCTGACATGCATCAGACTATGTCAGAATACTGACATGAGTCAAGCGGTGCGGCAGATCGATCTCCCGACGTCGGTCGGCTATCTCCTGAAAGAGGCGTCGAGCGCGCTTCGCGCCGCGATGGAACAGGTGCTGCGCCCTCTGGGGATGACCATCACCCACTACTCGTGCCTCGAGCTGCTCGCCCAGCGTCCGGGCCTTTCGAACTCCGACCTCGCACGGGGTGCCTTCGTCACGCGGCAGTCCATGAACGTGCTCCTCCAGTCGCTGGAGCGAGACGGACTCGTCACCCGTCCGCAGGTCGCCGCCACCGGGCGCGTGCTTCCGGCCGAGCTCACGCGACGCGGCCGCGAGCAGCTGACGGTCGCGAGCGGGCTGGTCAAGGGCGTCGAGGAGCGGATGACGTCGGGTCTCACACCCGCGCAGACGCAGCAGATGAGAGACGTGCTGGCGCAGTGCATCACATCTCTGAAGGCCGCGCCGACGGTGTCGTGACGCCGCCACCTGCTCCCGGCCGACGTCCTTCGCGACGTGAGCGCGCGGTGAGTCGATCGGCCAAAGCACCGTACAGCCCGCCGAGCCGGATGTGAAGGGCCGGAGGCGAACGGCTCTCGGGTGCGACCCTTGTCCAGCCTCATCCGGCATTCCACCGGGGTCCGCTCCACCGGGCGCCCCGATACGAAGGAGAACTCATGCTCTGGACCATCCTCGGTCTCATCGTCATCGGCCTGATCGCCGGCCTCATCGCACGCGCAGTGATCCCCGGCAAGCAGAGCATCGGCATCCTGATGACCATCGTCCTCGGAATCGTCGGCTCGTTCGTCGGCGGCTTCCTCGGATTCCTCATCTTCGGGAGCGACCCGAACGGAGGCTTCCTTCAGGCCTCCGGGATCATCGGCTCCATCATCGGCGCGATCATCGTCCTCGGCATCTACGTCGCCGTCACGCGTCGTCGCTCCGTGCGCTCCTGACCTGATCGGGGTCGCGCGACTGCGCGAAGAGAGCGCCTCTCGAACAGCCACCGGCCGACGTGATCACGTCGGCCGGTGCTGTCAGTTGTTGCTGATGTCGCCGTTGAGGAGCTCGGCCGATCCGGAGGATCCTTCGATCTCGTACGGGTCGCGCTCGGTGTCGGCTTCGACGGCGCTCTCCTCGGCCTCGCCGGCGGTCTGCGCTGCGAAGTCGACGTCGGCCAGCGGCACGGGGTCTGCCTCTTCTCGCAGACGATCCATCGCCTGGTGCTCGACGATCACCGGCACGTAGTCCCGGACGCGCGCGTCGTCGAACTCGTGGACCTCGGTCTCGACGACGTCCTCGACGTGCTCGTGGTCGAGCGTGGGGAAGCGGGCGGCCAAGCGATCCACGACCTTCTCGACGGCGGCCTCTTCAGAAGGAGTGTCCATCTCGCCATTGTCGTCGCTCTCGAGGCCGAGCGAGGTGACCATCCGGTGAACTCGGAGGCCCAGCCACGGGTGAGCGGTCGCGCGAGCGCGAGTAGACGACGATCGTCCGATGCGCAACCGCCCTCGTGATTCCGGCGCCCGTCGTTACCGTCGAGGGCATGGCTGACATGTACACCGCCCAGGACCCGACCACCCAGTACCCGCGCCCTCCGTTCCCTCCTCAGCAGCAGGACGCACCCGGCGACATCCACAAGATGGACCCCGCTCCCGACCACGGCGAGACGACCTATGTGGGCAAGGGGCGCCTGCCCGGTCGCAAGGCACTCGTGACCGGCGGCGACTCGGGGATCGGGCGCGCCGTCGCGATCGCGTATGCGCGTGAAGGCGCCGACGTCGCGATCAGCTACCTGCCCGAGGAGCAGACTCAGGCCGAAGAGGTCGCCGAACTCGTCCGTGCCGAGGGGCGGACGGCCGTCCTGCTTCCGGGTGACCTGCAGGTCGAGCAGACGAATGTCGACGTGGTGGAGAAGGCGGTCGCCGAGCTGGGCGGTCTCGACATCCTCGTCATCAACGCCGGCACGATGCCGACCGTCGACAGCATCGACGACTTCGAGACGAAGACGCTCGACCATGTCGTCAAGGCCAACATCTACCCGCTGTTCTGGCTCACCAAGGCGGCGTCGCCGCACCTCGAGCCCGGCGCCGCGATCATCACGACCTCGAGCATCCAGGGATTCGATCCCTCGCCGTCGCTCGCCGAGTACGCGGTCTCGAAGGCGGGCATCGCGAACTGGACCCGGGCCATGGCCCAGCAGCTCATCGAGCGCGGCATCCGCGTCAACGGCGTCGCACCCGGTCCGATCTGGACGCCGCTGCAGCCGGCATTCGTGCCCAACGAGAAGATCGAGGAGTTCGGTTCGCAGACCCCGATCGGTCGTGCCGGTCAGCCGGTCGAGCTCGCGCCCGCGTTCGTGTTCCTGGCCTCGCAGGAGTCCAGCTACGTGATCGGTGAGACCATCGCCGTCACGGGCGGGATGACCGCGCACTGACCCGAGCCGACGGCGCTCGGCGCCGCTTTCCTGCGAGCGATGCGTCGAGTGACGGCGTCGCTCGCAGGAAAGGGCAGCGGATGCCGCGCCCGGCCCGTCAGGACTGCTTCAGCTTGCCGAAGGTCGCGTCGATGTCTGCCATCTCCATCGCCGCCGTCGCTTCGATGAGTTCGCGCAGCTCGGTGTCGGCCCCGGGAGAGAACTCCTCGAAGCGCTCCGCCCCGATCTCGGACGGCGCACCCTTCGGAGCCTGTTCGGTCGCGTCGAGCTCGGTGCCGTCGTTCGAGGGCGACATGCCCTGGAAGATCCTGCCCGCTTCGGACTGGTCGGCGAGGTCGAACGAGTAGCTCTTGCTCTGCAGCCCCAGGTCGAGGAGCTTCTTGACCTCGGGGAACTGCTCGGCGTTGGTCTTGGGGATCGGCAGGGACGTGCGCCAGTTCACCCCGAGCGTCTCGAGCGCCTTCGCGTAGGCGTTCTCGTGGGACTGGTCGCGCACGATCAGGTACGCGATCGTTCCGCGCGCGGCCTTGTTGGCCGTCATCTCGTACATGCGGCACTTCTGGAGGCGTCCGGTGGACTCGAGCATGAGGTTGTAGAGCAGGTCGAGCACGAGGTTGCCGGAGTTGTAGACGTAGCTGCCGAGCCACGGATTGCCGACCGCGTCGACCGGCAGGGCGCCCTGCGCTCCGACGAGGTAGTGGTGGATGTTGCCGGTGTCGAGGGCGATGCTCAGCGGTGTCGCGCCGCCGGCGCCCGGCTGGTCGACGGGGTCGGTGGGCTTGCCCTGGTACTCGGGCGAGCCGTCGAGCAGGCGGGCGATCGTCGTGCCGATCAGTTCGACGTGACTGATCTCCTCGGTGCCGATCCCCTGGATGAGGTCACGGTAGGGCTTTCCCGCCGGCCCGCGGAAGTTGATGCTCTGGAACAGGTACTGCATCATCGTGCGCATCTCGCCGAACTGGCCGCCGAGACCCTCCTGCAGCGCGTTCGCCGCCGCGGGGTCGGGCTCGTCGATCTCGATGTCGTTGATCAGTGACTGCAGGTGGAAGTACATGGTGGTGGGTCCGATCGCTGGGGGGTGTGTGTTCACCATCTGCTCGCGCGGTCCGATGGGCGAGGCGGTCGACTTCCGTGCCGCAGAGGCGTACCCTCGCGCGCGCCAGACCGTCGGGATCAGCTAGCCGTGCGGTCGGGATCCGTCAAGCCCGGCGGCGCATCCCGATGCCGGTGTGAGAGTGATCGCGAATCCCCGCCCGGGGCCGCCCGATGGAGAGCACGATGTCCGAACCCGTACAGCCGCCCTCGGCCGCACGCACGTTCGGCATCGAGGAGGAATTCGTCCTGCTCGACCGTGGGTCGCTCGCCCCGGTCGACCTCGGCGTCGAGGCGGTCGCCGATCTGCAGGACGACGCAGGCGGTGTCGTCCGGGAGTTCTTCCCGTCGCAGGTCGAGTTCGCCTCGCCCGTGTTCACCACTGCCGATGACGCGCTCGCGACCCTGACGTCGTTCCGTGCGGCGCTGGGGGAGTGGGCGGGTGAACGAGGCGTGGTCGCGGCGGGCACCGGAACCCCGTTGCGCGGCGAGCGCCTGCCCGCATGGGAGGGGCGGTACGCGCGGATCGCCGACGACATCGGCGCCCTCGCCGTGGATCACCAGATCAACGGTCTGCACGTGCACGTCGGGATCGAGGACCGAGAGGAGCGGGTGCGAGCGGCCAACGCCCTGCGCCCCTGGCTCCCGGTCCTCCTCGCGCTGTCGGCGAACTCCCCGTTCTGGCACGGCTCCGACACGGGCTTCGCCAGCTGGCGCGGGGTCCACAGCAGGCGGTGGACCACGTACGGCATCCCGCCCTGGTTCGCCCATGCCGCCGACTACGACGCAGCCGTCGCCGCGCTGACCGGCATCGGGGTCACATCGGACCTCGGCACCATCAACTGGGCCGTCCGGATGTCGAGCCGGTACCCGACGATCGAAGTGCGCGTGTGCGACGCGCAGCTCGACGCCGAGCGTGCTGTCGCCATCGCCGTCGTCATCCGCGCTCTGGTCGACGACGCGGCGGAGGATCCGACACCTCCGCCGCCGTCGTTCGAGCCGTGGGATGCCGCGCTCTGGCACGCGGCTCGCCACGGCCTGGACGCGACGCTCGTGCATCCCCTCCGCGGCACCGTCGAGCCCGCTTCCCGGATCCTCGGCGATCTCGGCCGCCGGATCATGCCCCGACTCGACGGCACGGCCGGCGAGCTGGTCTCGCGGATGCTGGCGAGCGCGACCACCGGCGCCCGCAGGCAGCGCGACGCGCATGCTCTCGGGGGGCTGGCGGATCTCTACGCCGGCAGCCTCGCCGGCGGTCGCGCACCCTCTCGGCCGCCGGGGGCCGATCCTGCCCCTGTCAACCCCATAGGTCGCGCAGGGGGCCGGGCGGAGGCTGAGGCGATCGAAAGGAGATCGGCATGACCAGCACTCCCATACCCCCGATCGTTCCCGACCCGCTCGACCCGGAGCTCGACTCGGCGTCCATCGAGCGCGAAGACGGCGAACACGTCATCGACCCCGACGTCGACGAAGACCTCGTGGTCAGCGCGGACGCCGACCGGCTCGCCGCCGGCGGCGACGCCGACTGACTGCGAGTCCCGCGCCCCTCTCCGGACTTCCCCCTCCGGAGAGGGCGCCTCTCTCAGCCGTCGGCGGAGTCGCGCTGGGTGCGGCCCGACCCCCGCTGCGCACGCTCTTCGGCCTCGAGCCGCTCGGCCTCCTCGCCGGTGATGGCTTCGCCTCGGGCGACGAGCCCGGCGACGTCCGACAGCGGGATCTCCTTCAGGAAGATCGCCAGCAGCAGCGCCGCGACGATGAACGGCACCAGGTACCAGAACACCGGCGCGAGGGCATCCGCATAGGCGGTGACGACCCCGTCGCGCAGCGCGTCGGGCAGGGCGTTGAGAGCCGACGGGTCGATCGTGGACGTCGCTTCGCCCGCCTGCTCAGGGCTGGCACCGGCATCCGTGAACACCTTCGTGAGGTTCTCGGTGAGCCGTGTGGTGAACAGAGTCCCGAACACGGCCGTGCCGAGGGCCGCGCCCACTTCGCGGAAGTAGTTGTTCGTGCTGGTGGCGGTGCCGACCTCGGCTGCGGGCACGGCGTTCTGCACGACGAGGACGACGACCTGCATGATCAGCCCCAGGCCTGCGCCGAAGACGAGCAGATACACGCAGATGAGCCAGATCGGGGTGGCCGCCGTCAACGTGGTCATGGCGACCATCGCGATCCCGGTGATGATCGTGCCCAGGATCGGGAAGAGCTTGTAGCGGCCCGTCTTCGTGATGAGCAGTCCCGATGCGATCGAGGTTCCGAGCAGGCCCACCATCATGGGCAGCATGAGCAGACCGGATGCCGCCGCCGACGTGCCGGAGGACATCTGCAGGAACGTCGGGACGAACCCGATCGCGGCGAACATGCCGATGCCCAGTGCGAGGCCGATCGCCGTCGCGTTGACGAACACGCGGTTCTTGAACATCGCGAGCGGCATGATCGGATCGGCGGCCCGCGATTCGGTGAAGATGAAGAGGGCCGCGGATGCCAGCAGCCCGACGCCCCACGCCCAGGTCGCCGTCGACGACCAGCCGAAGTCGGAGTCGCCGCCGAAGTCGGTGAAGAAGATGAGGCACGTCGTCGCCGTCGACAGGAACAGCACGCCGAGCCAGTCGATCGGCTTCGTGCGCTTCTTGGTCGGGAGCTTCAGGGCGAAGACCGCGATGAGGAACGCGGCGATGCCGACGGGGATGTTGATGTAGAACGCCCACTGCCAGGTGAGGTGGTCGACGAAGAAGCCGCCGAGCAGGGGTCCGCCCACCGCGGCGAGGCCGAAGATCGCTCCGAGCGGCCCGAGATACTTGCCGCGCTCCGAGGCGGGGACGATGTCGGCGATGATCGCCTGCGACAGGATCATGAGACCCCCGCCGCCGAGACCCTGGAGGGCGCGGAAGACGACGAACATCCAGAAGTCGGTCGCGAACGCGCACCCGATCGAGGCGAGGGTGAAGATCGCGATCGCGATCATGAAGAGGTTGCGCCTGCCGAGGACGTCGCCGAACTTGCCGTAGATCGGCATGACGATCGTGGTGGCGAGGATGTAGGCCGTCGTGATCCAGACCTGGTGCGACACGCCGCCGAGCTCGCCGACGATTGTGGGCATGGCGGTCGAGACGATCGTCTGGTCGAGGCTGGCCAGCAGCATGCCGGCGATGAGCGCCGAGAAGATGATCCAGATGCGCCGCTTGGTCAGCAGCATCGGGGCGTCCGCGACGCGGGCGGTCTTGACGGTGTCGGTGGTCATCGGAGTCCGATCAGTGAGTCTTGGCTGGCGAACAGCGCGCGCGCTGCGGCGACGCGTCGTTCGAAGATGTCGAGGAAGGAGTCGGTGTTGCCCGGCTGCATGAACTCGCCCGTCGCCGCGCGCGCGATCGCGCCGACGATCTGCGAGGCGGCTTGCGCGCGGAGGTCGCCCGGCTTCAGGTGCTCGCGGCGCTCGACGAGCTGGGCGTCGAACTGCTCGCCTTCGATGGCGAGTTCGAGCATGCGCCCCAGAAGCCTCGGCTCGCGCTCGACGGCGGCGATGAGCTGCGCGACCGTGTCCGGGGCGATGTCGAGGGTGCGCCATCGTGCTTCGTGGAGGATCGCGAGGTCTGCCAGCAGCGTGGGGGAGAGAGCCCCGTCGTCGCCGCCCTCGTGCGCGAGGAATCGCTCGATCGCGTCCGATTCCGGTCGGTGGATCGGGAGGCCGAGGACGGCATCCTCCTTGGAAGCGAAGTAATTGAAGAACGTGCGCCGGGAGATGTCCGCATCGTCGGCGAGCTGCTCGGCGGTGAAACCGGCGAGACCGTGCTCGGCGGTCAGGCGACGGGCGGCCCTGATCAAGGACCGGGTGGTCTCCGTCCGCTTTCGATCGCGCGGCGAATCTGCACTTTCATTCACATCGTGCACTATTGCACGTTGGCGACGAAAGTGCAAAAAGAGCGACTAGTGGTCGCGGAGCTCCCGGCGGAGGATCTTGCCCGAGGCCGACTTGGGGATGGCGTCGATGAACTCCACGCGCCGCACCTTCTTGTGCGGCGCGACCCTCTCGGCGACGAAAGCCATCACGTCGTCGCCGCTGAGAGCGGATCCGGGCGCTCGGACGACGAATGCCTGGGGGATCTCCTCGTGGTCGTCGTCGACGACGCCGATCACCGCGGCATCCATGATCTCGGGGTGCGACAGCAGCAGGGCCTCGAGCTCGGCGGGCGCGATCTGGTAGCCCTTGTACTTGATGAGCTCCTTCACGCGATCGACGATCGAGAAGTAGCCGTCCCGGTGGTAGACCGCGACGTCTCCGGTGTGCAGGAACCCGTCGGCGTCGAGCGTGCGCGCCGTCTCCTCGGGGCGGTTCAGGTAGCCGAGCATCACGTTCGGGCCTCGCAGCCAGACCTCGCCCGGAGCCGTGGATCCGTCCTCGCCTGCTTCGGTGATCTCGTCGCCCGACTCGATGTCGATGAGCTTGGCGTCCATGTTGGGCAGCAGCACGCCGACGGAGCTCACCGGGACGTCCTCGCGATCCGCCGGTGTCGCGTGCGACACCGGACTGAGTTCGCTCATGCCGTAGCCCTGCATCATCCGAGCGTGGATGCGGGCTCCCGCCTGATCGGCGGTGTCGCCGTCGAGCGGCGCAGCGCCCGAGAACACGGCCCGCACGGTCGAGATGTCGAAATCGTCCACGACCGGCGACTTCGCCAGGGCGACGGCGATCGGAGGCGCGATGAACAGATACGTGCACCCGTGCTCCTGGATAGAGCCGAGGAACTGCGACAGATCGAACCGCGGCAGGGTGACCAGCGTCGCCCGCTGCCGCAGTGCGAGGTTGAGCAGCACGGTCATGCCGTAGATATGGAAGAAGGGCAGCACCGCGAGAACGCGGTCGTCTCCGCCGAGGTCGATCCCCACGCGGCACTGCTCGACGTTGGCGACCAGGTTGCGGTGCGAGAGCATCACGCCTTTAGGGAGACCGGTGGTGCCGGACGAGTACGGGAGCACGGCGACGTGCGTCGCCGGATCGAAGACGACCTCGGGTGCCGGCCGGTTCTCCCCGAGCAGCGCCGCCAACCCCTCGTGCCCGTCCGCCCCGTCGAGCACGATGACGCGCTCCGGTGGGATCCCCGCCAGGCCGGCGGCCTCGAGGGCCCCCGGGAGCAGAGGCGAGACGGTGATGAGCCACGTCGCGTCCGCGTCCTGCAACTGGGTCGCGATCTCGTGCGGCGTATAGAGCGAGTTCACGGTCGTGATCGTGGCACCCGCGCGAAGCGTGCCGTGGAAGGCGGTGGCGAAAGCCGGGACGTTGGGGCAGAGCAGGCCGACGGCGGTGCCGATGCCGACACCGCGAGCGGCGAGCGCGCCGGCGAAGGCATCGACCGCGGTTCGAAGCCCGCCGTACGTCGTCTCGGCGCCCGTCAGTCCGTCGACGAGCGCGATCCGCTGCGCATCGTCGTCGGTGAGCGACCCGAAGAGCGAGTCGTAGACCGAGAGGTCGGGGACGTCGATGGGGGAGTAAGGACTGGTGAACACGGGATCTCCTTCGATTCCTGGTCTGCGCGTTCAGCCACGTGGCGGATCGTCGCTCTCGCTCCACGCGCCGTTGCGGAACCTCGTGACAGAAAAGTACTTCATCGGACCCCCACGGCCACCATGCCTGCGTGGACGGACAGCGGCGCTGCGTCGCCGGACGGGCGCGCCTCGTAGGTCTCGGCCTAGTCTCGTGTGCATGGGCGCCACCGCGAACGCGTATCTCACGGGCTTCGGCCGGTACCTTCCCGGAGACCCGGTCGACAACGACGGGATCGCGGCCCGCCTCGGGGGCGACGACGCCGTCACC
>JBEVLS010000191.1:0-9978 GCA_040509015.1 Microbacterium sp. | reverse complement strand
CCTTGACCTGGTCGGCCTTGCCTTCGGCGACGAGCTTGTCGTTGTTCGTCACCTTGCCGGCCGCTTCCTTCGCCTTGCCGGCGAGGTCTTCGGCAGCGTTCTTGATCTTGTCGTCGAGGCCCATGGGGGTCTCCTTTCTATAGGGGTCTGTCGTCAGGAGAGACGGCTGCGATCGTGCGCGAGCTTCGCGCGGAGGCCGCTGTGGACGGAGATGTAGGTCGCGGTGTCCTGCCCGGTGAGCGTGGCGAGGTTGGCGACGAGGCGGTCTACCTGATCCACGACCTGGCGAGGACTGGTGTTCTGCCTCGGCGTCACGCTCACGTGCAGCACCGGCTCCTTGCGGATGGTGTTGGCGGTCACGCTCGTCGAGAGGACGTCGTCCTGCGAGGCGAGCGAGTTCTTGAGCGCGTCAGAGACGAAGCTCTCGGTGACCGTGACCCGGCCGAGCGGGTTCTGCGCGCCGCTCGAGCGCAGCAGGGTCTTGCTGCGGCGCCCCCGGATGCTGGTCAGAGCGAGGATGAGCAGAACGATCACGACGACCACGGCCGCCACGGCGGCGATGCCGATCCAGGTGAGCGTCGTCCCCGCGATGGCGGTGGTCTCGACCGCCTGAGCGAGCCAGCCGTCCACGGACTCGCCGGCCGTCGTCCAGACCTCGCCCGCCGTCGGCCACGCGACGATGGCGATGACCGCGGCGCCGAGGGCGAAGAAGATCAGGCCGATCACGAAGAGCACGATGCGGTTCAGGGCACGATTGGTGTTGTTCACGCGTCCAGCTCGCTTTCCTTCGGGCGCTCGACCCGGACTCGGGTCGTCACGCGACGTGCGAGCTGGTACGAGTCCACCTCGGCGTCTGCGACGGCCTTCACTTCGTCCCGTTCGAGCGGGACACCGGCGCCGGGCCGCACCGTCACGTCGATCGTGCGATGGGCGACGCCCACGGTGACGTTCTCCCGGGCGATCCCGGTCTCATCGCTGACGTGCTGGGCGAGGGATGCCGCGATCACGCCGTTGTCGACGACGACCGCGCGGTCGCCCCACGTCAGCTGCTGCTTGGACAGGCGTCCGGGGGTGATCGCGAGCACGATGAACACGAGCCCGATGAGGACGAGCACGGCAGCGCCGGCGATGGCGAGCGCTCCGCCCTGCCCCGATGGCAGACCGACCAGCCATGCCAGACCCGCACCGGGTCCGAGCAGAAGCGCGGGCTGGGCCGCCAGGTAGAGCACGATCTCGAGTCCGACGTAGGCGAGCGCGAGGATCAGCAGGATGACGGCGACGAACATCGCCACCGTGCGGGGCGAGTGCGTTTCGCGACGCACGACGCGCGAGAGTCCGGGACTGCTCATTTCACTCGCCTCCTTTCGGGAATGGTCGCTCCGGTGATGGTGAGGTTGATCTTGACGATCTCGCGGCCGAGCAGCCGTCGCAGCCGGTGGCTCAGCTCGTTCTGGAGCTGTGCCGCCCGCTCGAGGACGGGCACTGCGGCCCGGATCGCATCCGTGTCGTCGAGAGACGGGATCGGCAGCGGCGATGCGAGCCGGAGGACGATGCCGTCGCGGTAGTCCGCCACATCGACCGAGACATCGCTGCGCGGAACGCCGATGACGGCTGACGAGGCTTCCTGGACGACCTTGACGAGTACCCGCTCTTTGACGTCGATGCGACCGGCTACGGCGGCGTCCCCGCCGGCGACCCCAGAGGAGTCGCCGGCGGCGGTGCCGTACTCGTCGGCGCGCATCAGGACGTGCGCCGACCTGAGAAGGCGCCGGTCAGCGCCCGCACATCGAGCTGGCCCGACGCGATCCGCGCGACGATCGCTCCGACGCCCATGAAGAGGGCGACCAGGAGGAATCCCCAGAACCCGAAGATGAGGGCGGATGCGGCGAGGATGGCGCCCAGGAGGGCGCCGGTGGCGGTGGGGGTCATGAGACGCGCGACTCCTCGGGCTCGTTGTCGTCACCGGGAAGGTGCACGTCGTTGACCTCGACGTTGACCTCGACGACCTCGAGGCCGACCAGACGGGTGATCGCGGCAGCGACGGCGGAGCGGACGTTCGCCGCGACCTCGTGCACCGGGATCGGGTACTCGACGACGATCGTGATGTCGGCCGCGGCCTGGGTCTCGCCGACCTCGACCTTGACACCCTGGGTCAGGTCGGCCGCGTTGATGACGTTGCGCAGCGCGCCGATCGCGCGGGCTCCGCCGCCGCCGAGCGCGAAGACGCCGGGAACCTCACGGGCGGCGATACCCGCGACCTTCGCGACGACGCCATCGGCGATGACGGTCGTGCCCGCGGCGTTCTCCTCGCCGACGAACGTGGACGCTCCGAACGAGCGGTCCACGCGCGATGCGGACGGGGTGCTCTTGGCAGCGGGGGTGGCGGGGGTCTTCAGATCGTCGTTAGCCATGACGTTTCCTCTATCTCTCAAAGTCTCCGACGGCATCCGGTTCGGGTGTCCGCCGAGGCCGTTGTTTCCGGCCTCGTACATAAGAGGCGAAGTCGGGCTGATTCGTCACGAAAAAGTTTCGGACGATTCTGAGACCTCAGTGGATGCGGGCGACCTGGATCGTGATGCTCGCATCGGACGGCGTGTTCGCCAGGAGTGCGTCGGCGACGCGTCGTGCCGATTCGGCCGTGCTGTCGGCGAGCGATGTCGCGATCCGGGCGGCGACGACGGGGGCGCCGTCCCTGATCGACACGGCGATCTCGGCGAGACGATCGTCCGATGTGCCCGCCGCCGCAGCGATCAGGCCCGGTATCCGGGTGAGGGCGGAGTGCGGTGAATAGACGTCCGTCACGCCGTCGACGGCGCGGACCCTCGCGACGAGATCGAGCTGTTCGTCCGACGTGTAGTCGCTCATGGTGATTCCTCCAGTGAGGTGATGCCGTGGAGCTCCTCTCCGGCGACGTTGACGGCGGTGACGTTCAGCTCGGTGTGCTGGGCGAGCACTCGGTAGACGAGTGCGCGGAGCGACTCGGTGAGCTCGGGGATCGACCGGCCCCAGGCGACGGATGCCGTGAGTTCGATCTGCACCGGTGCACCCGGCGTCTCGGCATCGCCGACGATCCGGGTGCGGCCGATGTAGATCCCGTCCAGGGCGTCCGCCGAGGCGCGCACGAGGGACCGCACGGCACCTTCGGTGACCGTGATGCTCACCCGGGGATCGGGATGATGGATGGGGAAGCTGCGGCCTGCGCGGAGCTCGGAGTGGATGGCGGAGAGGATCCCCTCGAACCAGCTCTCGGGCGGCTTGGGCAGGTGGGCTGCGTCGTCGGCGATGAGGTCTCGCGACAGCTGCCCCACCCGCTCGAGCGCCTCGATCGCGTTGAGGCACTCGGGGCAGTTCTCGATGTGAGGGTCGAACGGGATGCGGCCGGCCTCGAGGTACGCGCTGAGCTCCTCGATCGTGCGACCGCACTCGAGGGTGTTCGCGTCGTCGTCGTTCATCGCCATCCCTCCATATCGATCGCGATGCTGGCCCGCGCTCGCGAGAGCAGACCTCGAACCGTGCTGGGGGCGATATCCATCTGCTCAGCGATCTCGGCGTAGCTGCAATCCGCGATCTCTCGCAGAAGCCAGCAGCGGCGTTGATCCTCCTTCAGCTTGTCTAGCGCATCCGAGAGAGCCCGGAGCTGCGCGTTGCGGACGGCGGCGGTCTCGGGCTGCACCTCGATGGGTGCGGCGATCGAGTAGTCGTCGAGAATGGCCTCGGTGGGACGCCTCCCCACGAACGCGAGCGCCTGGCGACCCGCGATGCGCATCAGCCAGGCCTTCACCGCGGCAGGATCCCGCAGAGTGGGAAGCTGCTTCCACGCGATCACGAAGGCTTCCTGCACGACGTCGTCCGTGTCGGCCATCGAGCCGACGATGCGATAGACGTAGGCGCGCATGAGCGAGGAGTGCCGCCGGATGAGCTCGCTGAACGCCGCCGCGTCGTTGTCCAGCGCACGTTGGACGAGGATGCGATCCGCGATCGTGGGCGGCTGAGCGCTCACGCCGTTCACCGCGCTCCCTCGGCACGACGGCGTCGCGCGTCGGGCCGACGGGAGATCTTGTGCACGAGGCGAAGCTAACTCCCGGTGCGGGAATGCACGTAGGCATTGCGTTCGACGCCCGGACAGGCTACGCGCACCATCGGCGCCGGTCTCAGTCGATGGCCGCGCGCCGCGCCCTCTCGATGAGCGCGAGCGTCTGCGCGGTGAGGCGCTGATCCGGCGCGGGGTCGCCGCCGTTCGCGACGAGGTCGACGAAGCGCACGACCTCACCCGCGAGCGGGTGCGGATCGCCTTCGATCTCGTGCCGCACGACGGCACCGTCTCGGCGGACGATCTCTACGGCCCTCGGAGCGGCGATCTGGTCGATCACCATCGTGCCCTCTTCGCCCTGGATCTCGCTCGACAGCCGAGTGGTCGTGATCTTCGAGTAGTCGAGGGTCACCACCATCCCCGGGTAGCCGGCGGTGATCGAGCCCGCTCCGTCGACGCCCGAGGCGACGGGCACCATGGTCGAGGCGAGGCGCTCGGGCACCCCGAACAGGCTCACCATCGCGTGCAGGCAGTACACGCCGAGGTCGGCGAGCGCGCCGCCGCCCAACGCCGGATCGAACATGTTGACCCGTTCGCCGGCGAGAACCTGGTCGTAGCGCGATGACCGCTTCTGATAGCGGAAGGATGCCGCGCGGAGCGTGCCGAGTTCAGCAAGCAGCGACCGCACGAGCGCGGTGCCGGGGTCGTACTCGGTGCGCATCGCCTCGAGCAGGATCACTCCGGCCCGACCCGCACGGGCGACGAGATCGCGCCATTCGTCCGCCGTGAGGACCGCGGGCTTCTCGACGAGCACGTGCTTGCCCGCTGCGATCGCCGAAGCGGCCTGCTCGAAGTGGATGCTGTTCGGGCTCGCGATGTAGACCGCGTCGATCCGCGGCGACGCGAGGATCTCCTCGAGCGAATCACTCGACCAGCTCGCGCCGAACTCCTCGGCGGACTGCGCGGCGCGGGCGGCGTCACGGGAGTACACGGCCTCGACGCGGATGCCGGGAACCCCGGCGACGGCGGCGACGAACGCCTCGCTGATGACACTGGTGCCGATGACGGCGATGCGGATGGGGTCGTTCTGGTTGCTCACCGACTAAGCGTAGGCACCGCGTCGGCGACCCAGGTCGTCGTCTCGGTGCGAGCGACCACGTCGCCGGCGCGGATGACCACGCGAGCGGCGGGGTGGGCCGAGAGCACGTCCGCGGGGTCGACACCCCGCAGGAGGACGATGTCTCCGGGCGCTCCCGCCGTGAGCCCCGCCGGCGCATCGGGATCCATGAGCCGCTGTCCGGCCGACGACAGCATCTCGACGATCCACCGCACGTCGGCTCCGGAGGAGACGTGCGCCAGGCGGGCGAAGAGGAGTCCGATGTCGAGCGGGTCCGCCCGGCCGGTGGGGGTGAAGGCGTTGCGGACGTTGTTGGACGACAGCACGACATCCACTCCTGCACCGTGGAGTTCTCGCACCGGTGCGATCCCGCGGTGACTGTGGTGGCGGCCGCTGCGCTGGGTCAGGAAGAGATCCGTGGCGGGAAGAGCCGCCACCGTGACACGCGCCTCGGCCAAGGCATCGATGATCCGCGTGCGGGCCGGGGGGTCCATCAGGCCGAGCGTGGTGACGTGCCCGATGGACACCCTCCCCTCCAGTCCGCGATCGATCACGCCGTGCGCGACCTGCTCCGCGAGCACGAAGCGGTCGTCCTCCAGATGATCCGCGAGATCGAGGTGCAGGTCCGCGGGCAGATCGCGCTCCGCGGCGAGGTCGAGGACGGTGTCGATGTGCCGGCGCGCCGCGCGGGCGTCGCCCTCGGCGTACGGACAGCCGCCGACGATGACATCCGGATGATCGAGGGCATCCACGAGCAGTCCGAGCGTGCCCGGACGCGCCTCGATCCCCTCCTGGGGAAAGGCCGCGAGCTGCAGACGGACACGACCGCGCCAGCGCTCGCGAAGGGCGAGGAGAGCGCGGATGCTCAGATCGCCCACGGTCGGATCGATCTCGGTGTGCGCGCGGATCTGCGTCGTCCCCGCGGCGAGGGCCCAGCCCATCACCCGGTCGGCACGCGACGCGACGTCTTCCGTGGTGAAGGACCTCTTCCGTTCCGCCGTTGCGGCGATGGCGGCATCCAAGCCCCCGTCCGTCGCTCCGAGGAGCGCCTTGTCGAGATGCAGATGGCTCTCGACGAAGGCGGGCACGACGACGGCTCCCCCGGCGTCGAGGCCTCGGGTGCTCGTGCGACCGGCGAGGCCCGGGCCGACGGCCGAGATCCGTCCGTCCTGGATGAGCACGTCCACCGGAACGCCGTCGAGGCCCGTGCCGCCGTGGACGAGCAGGTCGCTCATCGTCGCGTCGCTTCCACCCTCAGGCGTCCGAGCGCGCGAGCCGGGCGTCGATGAGCGCGACGATCTCGTCGTAGCCGTGACGCACGGCGAGGTCGCGCGGAGGGACGCCCTCGCCGTCGGGAAGGAGGGGATCGGCGCCGCCGTCGAGGAGCAGCCGGACGATCTCCTGCTGCGTCGCCCCGCCGTCGCCGAGCACGATCGCCTCGTGCAGGGCGGTCCATCCGAGGTTGTTGACGTGATCGACCGGAGAGCCGGCCTCGATCAGCAGCCGGACCGTGGAGGGGTGGCCCTTCTCGCTGGCCGGGATGATCGCGATGCCGCCGAAGCGATTGGTGACCGTGAAGTCGCCGCCGGCCGCGATCGCCGCCCGGACCACGTCGTCGAACCCGTGCGCTCCCGCGTACAGCAGCACCGAGTCCAGCATGTCGTCGCGAGCGTTGACGTCGGCTCCCTCGGCGATCAGCGCGAGTGCGCGCGCGGAGTCGCCTGTGCGGAGGGCCGCGACGGCCTCTCGTCCCAGGGCCTCGGTGTCGGTCGTGGTCATGTGGGTCATCCTTCCGTTGCGGTGAGGGCTTCCGCCACGGGGCGGAGGGGTTCGAGGTCGGCGGTCGAGCGGAGCCCGATCGGGGGGAGCATCGCGACGGCCATCAGCGCGACGGCGGAGACGCCGGAGGCGACGATGAAGACGGAGGATGCCGCGGCCGCGTAGAGCGCAGGAGCGGCAGCGGCCGACACGGCGTCCGGTGCGGGAACGAACGAGGCGACGATCGCTCCGAAGACCGCGAGGCCCGCCGCGGATCCGAACGAGCGGCAGAAGATCACGCTTCCCGACACCGCCCCCACGTCCCGCAGGCGCGTGGAATTCTGCGCGACGAGAATGAGGTTGGTCGCGGTCATGCCGAGTCCTGCGCCGATGAGGCAGGTCGCCGCCACCACCCACCACAGCGGAGTGGTCGCCGACAGCGGGACGAGTGCGGCGTTGCCGATCACCACGAACGCGGTGCCCCAGACCAGGTAGCGCCGCAGCCGACCCGAGCGCATGCTGAGGCGCCCGATGAGCACCGCCGCGATGAACGTCGAGAGTGCCATCGGCATGAGGAGGAGCCCGGCGCCGAGCGCGTCGATCCCGCGGCCGAGCTGGAGGTACTGGGTGACGAAGACCGTGCCGCTGAACATCGAGACTCCGACCGCGACGCTCGCGATCGCGGCGAGCACCGGCGCCCGGCCCGCCAGGGCGCGCAGGGGGATGATCGCGTCGGCGCGATGCCACTCCCACACGAGCGCGACGGCGAGCACGAGGATCGAGCCGCCGAGGACGAGGAGGGACGTCGCTGAGAGGAAGGGGATGTGCGTACCGACGAACGAGATCCAGCCGAGCAGTCCGGTCAGTCCGATCACGAGCAGCGCCCCGCCGACGAAGTCGACCGAGCCGCGGGCCATCGGCAGCGCCCTGGGCATCACGAGCACGACGACGACCCACGCGATGACGGCGACCGGCACCCCGAGCAGGAAGCACAGCCGCCAGCCGATCTCGGGGACGCCGACCACGAACGCGCCGATCACGGGCCCGCTGATCGTGGCGATGATCTGAGACAGCCCCATCACGCCGTTCACCTGCGCTCGGGCGCGGGGGACGACGAGTCGGGCGGCAAGAGTCTGGGTGAGCGCGATGTGGCCGCCGATCCCGATGCCCTGGATCACGCGGGCGGCGATCAGCAGGTCGGCCGACGGCGCGAGTCCGCACAGGAGCGCGCCGAGAGTGTAGAAGCCGAGCGAGAACTGCAGCACCGTCTTGGCGTCGAAGACGTCACCCAGTCGTCCCCACAGGGGTGTCGTGACGGTCGACGCCAGAGCGGTCGTGACGAACATCCAGGTGTAGTGCAGGGTCGTGCCGTCGATCTCGCGGGTGATCGCCGGCAGCGCCGTGGCGATGATCGTGCCGCTCATCATCCCGACGAACTGGACGAGGATGAGCACGCCGATCTGCACGCGCAGTCGGGGCGAGAAGACGATGGCAGGAGGAGCCGGGGGCCGGACCGCCTCGCGGCGACCCGACCCCCGGAGTCGTGATGAGGTCACGTCAGCCGGCGGTCGCCAGCGACGCGCTTCCGACGTTCGGGCGCTGGAGCGGGAAGCCCGGCACACCGGTGACCTCGGTGCCCCACGAGCGCTGCACGTCCTCCACCATCGCAACGGTGCCGAAGAGGAACTCGATCGAGTA
This sequence comes from Microbacterium sp., assembly GCA_040509015.1. GTDB lineage: Bacteria > Actinomycetota > Actinomycetes > Actinomycetales > Microbacteriaceae > Microbacterium. The sequence goes on along the minus strand of JBEVLS010000191.1, from coordinate 1,375 downwards.
GAGCGCGTGCCAGTAGCGACTCGGCTCGGCCTCGCCCGTGGCATCCGCGACCACATACGTGTCGTAGCCCCGTGCGTGCGCTTCGCGCGCCGTGGTCTCGACGCAGATGTTGGTGGTCACTCCGCAGATGACGACGCTGCGGATGCCGAGCCCGACCAGCAGCGGCTCGAGGCGCGTGCCGTAGATGGCGCCGGGCCGCGACTTGTCGACGACGTACTCGGTCGGCAGGGGCGTGAGCTCCTCGATGATCTCGACGTCCATGCTGTCCTCGTGCATGCGACGGGCGGTCTCGGGCTTGAGCTTGGCCCGGCCCCGGCGCGGCAGCGTGTCGGCGTGGTCGTAGAGGTTCGTGGCACGCGTGTAGATCACCGGGACGCCGGCGGCACGGGCGGACTCCACGAGGGCGACGCACCCGGGGACGGCCATCGCGAAGGGCTCCTGCGTCGGGGCGATGCCGAGCGAGTACTCCTCTTCGATGAATCCCCTCTGCATGTCGATCACGATGAGGGCGACGTCCTGCGCGGCGACGTCGACGGGCTCGCCGTCGGCCCCGTTCATCCAGCTGTCGAAGGTCTTCATGTGCCTCTTCCTTTCCATGGGGGTTGCGTCGCTCACGAGACGGCCGGTTCGAGCCAGGCGAGGTCTGTGACGTTCGCGCCGCGCTTGAGGGGGTAGCCGGGGACGCCGGTGACGGGGACGCCCCACGACTGCTGCACGTCGGCGACGGTGGCGACCGTGCCGAAGAGGAACTCGATCGTGTAGAGCGCATGCCAGTGGCGGCTGAGCTCCGCCTCGCCGACGGCGTCCTCGATCACGTACGTCTTGTAACCCCGCTGGCTCGCGTCGCGAGCGGTGGTCTCGACGCAGATGTTGGTGGTCACGCCGCAGATGACGACGCTGCGGATGCCGCGGGCCGTGAGGTACGGCTCGAGGCGCGTGCCGTAGAAGGCGCTCGGTCGCGACTTGTCGATGACGATCTCGCCGTCGATCGGCGCGAGCTCGTCGACGATCTCGATGTCGACCGTGCCCTCGACCAGACGCGGCTCCACGGGCGAGCCTTCGGCCCGACCGGTCGGATCCAGCTGGTCCTCGTTGCCGGGAAGGTAGGCGTATCGGGTGTAGATCACCGGCACACCCGCTGCGCGTGCCGCCTCGACGAGCGCGACCGAACCGGGGAGGGCGGCGGCGAACGGCGCCTGCGTCTCGGCGATGCCGAGCGACCATTCCTCCTTGAGGAACGCGTTCTGCATGTCGATGACGATGAGGGCGACGTCGGATGCCGGGAGCGAGACGGGATCGGAGTACTCGCCTCCGAGCCAGCCGTCGAATGTCTTGCGTGCCATGAGCACTTGTCCTTTCTGATTGGGGGGGGTTC
>JBEVLS010000190.1:0-4164 GCA_040509015.1 Microbacterium sp. | reverse complement strand
GTCCGCGCAGGCTCGAGCCGTGCGCCCGGGGTCCGCGCAGGCGCGAGCTACGCCCGGGCTGCGCCGACCGAGCGCGCGGCGAGGGGGTTCGGGCCTCAGAGGTCGAGCACTCCTACGCGTTCACCGAACAGCTCGCCCTCGGGGCGGAAGCCCATACGCAGGTAGAACCCCTCCGGTCCGTCCTCCGCCTGTTCCCACAGGACGGTGATGCGGTCGTAGCCACGCCGCCGCGCCTCGTCCGCGACCTGGTCGACGGCGAAGCGGCCGACCCCGCGTCCTTGCGCCTCGTCCGCCACGTTGAGACGCCACAGCCCTCCGCGGAACTCGGGAAGCTCGTTGTCGGGATCCCAGTTCGCCATCACGAAGCCCACGACCTCGTCACCGTCGAGGATCACCCGCGGCCATGCCGTCGGCGTCACGTACGCCTCGGCGATCGAATGGAGCACCGGTGCGACGTAGGCCTTCTCGCCGACGGCCGGCGGTATGCGGATGACGGCCGGCAGGTTGTCGGAATCGAGTTCGACGAGTCGCAGAGTCATGCCCCGGAGCGTAGTCCCGGCATCCGACGCTTCGACGGATTCATCGCCGGATGGTGGCCGCAGCCGCGAACGGCAGCACCCGCTGCCGGACGGCTGAGATCAGTCGTCGTCTTTGCGCTTGCGCCAGCGGATGCCCGCCGAGATGAAGCCGTCCAGGTCGCCGTCGAACACGACGGCGGGGTTTCCCACCTCGTGGCCCGTGCGGAGGTCCTTCACGAGCTGCTGACCGTAGAGGAAGTACGAGCGCATCTGGTCGCCCCAGCTCGCGGTGATCACTCCCGCGAGCTCCTTCTTCTTCGCAGCCTCTTCTTCGCGCTGGAGCAGCATGAGTCGCGTCTGCAGCACCCGCATCGCGGCAGCGCGGTTCTGGATCTGCGACTTCTCGTTCTGCATCGACACGACGATGCCGGTCGGGATGTGCGTGATGCGCACGGCCGAGTCGGTCGTGTTGACCGACTGCCCGCCGGGACCCGACGAGCGGAACACGTCGACGCGGATGTCGCCCTCGGGCACCTCGACCTCGACGGCCTCCTCCATGACGGGGATGACCTCGACGGCCGCGAACGACGTCTGCCGCTTGTCGGCCGAGCCGAACGGGCTGATGCGCGCGAGTCGGTGCGTGCCCGCCTCGACCGACAGCGTGCCGTACGCGTACGGGGCGTCGACCTCGAACGTGGCGGACTTGATGCCGGCGCCCTCGGCGTAGGACGTGTCCATGAGCTTGACGGGGTACTTGTGACGCTCGGCCCAGCGCAGGTACATGCGCAGGAGCATCTCGGCGAAGTCGGTCGCGTCGTCGCCGCCGGCACCCGAGCGGATCGTCACGACCGCGGAACGCGAGTCGTACTCGCCGTCGAGGAGCGTCTGCACCTCGAGCTGTCCGATGATGTCTTCGAGCTCGGCGAGCTCTTTGCGAGCTTCGTCGGCGGATTCCTCGTCGTCCATCTCGATCGCCAGCTCGATGAGGACGTCGAGGTCGTCCAGGCGCGATTCGATGTCGGTGACGCGCTTGAGCTCGGACTGCCGGTGGCTGAGCGCGCTGGTGACCTTCTGCGCCTTCTCGACGTCGTCCCACAGGTCGGGAGCGCCGGCCTCTTCGCTGAGACGCGCGATCTCGGCGGTGAGCGCGTCGACGTCGACGACGGCGCGGATGTCGTCGAAGGTGGAGCGCAGCGCCTGGATGTCGGCGGAAAGATCGAGTTCGAGCATGACAGTCCAGACTAACGTGGATCAGCGTGACCCATTCTCCCGAGCCCGTCCGCGCGAGGGACGTCCTCTGGCGATTCGGTCCGATGGTCTACGGCCCGACCGTGCTGTTCGCCCTCGGAGAGGGCGCGGTCATCCCCCTCATCCCGGTCATCGCCGCCGAGCTCGGAGCCGACGTCGCCACCGCCGCCCTCGTCGCCGCGGCGCTCGTCGTCGGACAGCTCTGCGGCAACATCCCCGCAGGGTGGGCGGTCGCCCGCTTCGGCGAACGCCTCACGATGGCGGTTGCGGGTGCGGTCGCGCTCATCGGCGTCGTCGCGCTCGTCTTCGCGCCCTCACTCGGCCTCTTCGCCATCGCCGTCCTCCTCATCGGATTCTGCGCGGCCGCGTTCGGCCTCGCGCGGCACTCGTTCATGACGACCCGCGTGCCCGTGGCGTTCCGCGCCCGCGCGCTGTCGCTCCTCGGCGGCACCTTCCGCCTCGGCATGTTCATCGGCCCCTTCGTCGCCGCTGCGCTCCTGGGTGTCTTCGGCGATGAGCACGCGGCGATCTGGTTCTTCGGCGCCTGCCTCGTCGCGACCGTCCTGCTCGTGCTGTTCGGACCCGACCCCGAGAAGCAGTTCCTCCCTCCCCCGGTCACCCGCGGCGACTCGTCGGTCGCCGAAGACACCGGCGAGGTGGTCACCGGCTCGATCCCCACCTCCGAGCGCGCGGGCGTGTTCCGCACGATGTGGCGCTATCGGGGGGTGCTCGGCCGACTCGGACTCGCCGCGGCATCCCTCTCGGCGGTCCGCTCCGCCCGTCAGGTCGTCCTGCCGCTCTGGGGCGTCTCGATCGGTCTCGACGCGCAGACCATCGCCCTCGTCGTCGGCGTCTCCGGCGCGATCGACTTCGCGCTCTTCTACGCCAGCGGACAGGTGATGGATCGCTTCGGGCGCCTCTGGGCCGCCCTGCCCGCGATGGTCCTCATGGGCGCCGGCTTCATCGCCCTGTCGTTCACGCACGACGGCGACCAGGCCGCGATGTGGTTCGCCCTCTTCGCCGCCGTCCTGGGCGTGGGCAACGGCCTGTCGAGCGGCATCCTGCTGACCCTCGGCGCCGACGCCGCCCCGAAGGCCGACCCCGCGCCCTTCCTCGGCTCGTGGCGGACGCTGACGGACGCCGGTGGCGCCGTGGCCCCGCTCCTCGTGTCGGCCATCGCCGCCGCGGCATCCCTCGCCGTCGCGACCGGTGTCATGGGCGCCATCGGACTGCTCGGCGCGATCGCCTTCGTGCGCTGGGTGCCGCGCATCACGCCGAGATCGTGACGGCGCCCGTGAACGACGTCGTGCAGTTCTGCCGCAGCCGATCGGAGGGGCGCCGCTGCACGCGTCCGCTCGATCACCCGGGGCTGCACCGGCATCGCACGATCATGTGGTCGGATGCCGGCGCCGACGCCCCACGATGCCCGGGCTCCGGCGGGGCGGCCGCCCCGGCTGCTCCTCTCGCCGACGGCTGGCCGCACGGCCTCGCCCTGTGCCCGACGTGCCTGCGATTCGTGCCGCTCGAGGACGGACTGCTCGTCGACCACGACACGTCCGACCCCGCCGACGACCTCGGACGAGCGCGGGAGTGGTTCAACACCCGAGGGTGGTGAGCCTCACTCCGCCTCGATCGTCGCCGTCGCCTCCTCGAGCCCGGGCGTCGTGACGCGCACGATGGCCGTGCCCGGTCCGGTGGGCCGCACGATCGCGAGCGCGCGACCGTCGTACGTCGTGCAGGAGGTGCCGCCGAAGACCTCCTCGGTGCTGATCCGGCCCGTGCCGAGGGCCGCGAGCACGCCGGGGCCCTCCACCGACACCGACACGACGCGGTCGGCATCCACGATCGGCGTGCCCGCCGCGTCCTCGAGCGTGATCGGCACGAAGGCGAGGACATCCGCGTCCGTGCCGATGCGATCGAGCTCGGCACGAGCGGCGAGCCGCGGGTGCGCGGAATCCGCCGACCGCAACGTTGCACGACCGGTCTCGACCTCGCCTCGTCGCGCGATCGCCACGAGCTCGCCCGTGCGGTACTCGGTCTCGAACCGCGCGGTGAACGCCCGCTCGGCTCCGACGGGCGCCGTGCTCAGGCTCACGCCGTCGAGGACGAGTTCGACGGTCTCGGCGTCGGAGTAGACGTCGACGGTCACCGGGGCGCCGGGGGCGGCATCCCAGGTCCATGTCGACACGACGGGGTCCCACGACCAGGGCGAGCCCGACAGCGGCCGGCCGTGCAGAGACGGACGATGCACCGCGATGTACGGCTCGTCACGCAGTCCGAAGACGGTCTCGCGGTAGTAGGACACGGGTGCGCGGAAGCCGGTGATGTCGATGTCGCCCGTGCCGGCGAGCACGTGCGGATAGAGGCCCTTCGTCCCGGTCGCGACGTAGCCGTCGAC
>JBEVLS010000189.1:0-5324 GCA_040509015.1 Microbacterium sp. | reverse complement strand
AGTGCTGATTCCGGTCGCGTACACGCTCGGGACCGACTTCCGGCCGGCCCATCGGGCGCCGCTCGACGACGTCCTGCACGTCGACGGCTGGTGAGCCTCAGGCGTCGATGCGCTCGCGGTCGAGACGGCCGCTCGCGTCGATGATGAACTCCTTACGGGGGCCGACGTCGGTGCCCATGAGCAGTTCGAAGACCGTCGAGGCCGCTTCGGCGTCCTGCATCCGCACGCGGCGGAGGGTGCGACCGGCACGGTCCATCGTCGTCGTGGCGAGCTGATCGGCATCCATCTCGCCGAGCCCCTTGTATCGCTGGACGGGCTCCTGCCAGCGCTTGCCCGCCTTGGTGAGCTTGGTCAGGAGGGCGTGGAGCTCCTGCTCGGAATACGTGTAGATCGTCTCGTTCGGCTTCGTACCGGGATTCATCACCACGACGCGATGCAGCGGCGGGACAGCCGCGTACACCCTGCCCTCGTCGATGAGCGGGCGCATGTACCGGAAGAAGAGCGTCAGCAGAAGTGTGCGGATGTGGGCGCCGTCGACGTCGGCGTCGCTCATCAGGATGACCTTGCCGTATCGTGCGACGTCGAGATCGAACGAGCGGCCCGAGCCCGCCCCGATCACCTGGATGATCGCGGCGCACTCGGCGTTGCCGAGCATGTCGGCGATCGACGCCTTCTGCACGTTGAGGATCTTGCCCCGGATCGGCAGCAGCGCCTGGTACTCGCTGTTGCGCGCCAGCTTCGCGGTGCCGAGGGCCGAATCGCCCTCGACGATGAAGAGCTCGGAGGCCTCGACGTCGTTCGTACGGCAGTCGGCGAGCTTGACAGGCAGCGACGACGATTCGAGCGCGTTCTTGCGGCGCTGCGTCTCTTTGTGCGTGCGGGCCGAGATGCGGGCCTTCATCTCGGAGACGATCTTGTCGAGCAGCAGTGACGTCTGCGTCTTGTCGTCGCGCTTGGGCGAGGCGAACTTGGCGGCGAGCTGCTTCGACACGACGTTCGCCACGATCTGGCGGACGGCCGGGGTGCCGAGGACTTCCTTCGTCTGGCCCTCGAACTGCGGCTCGGGCAGACGCACCGTGAGCACCGCGGTCAGTCCCGCGAGGATGTCGTCCTTCTCGAGCTTGTCGTTGCCCACCTTCAGGCGACGGGCGTTCTGCTCGACCTGCGCGCGCACGACCTTCATGAGGCCCAGTTCGAACCCGGCCTGGTGCGTGCCGCCCTTGGGCGTCGCGATGATGTTGACGAACGAGCGCTGCACCGTCTCGTACCCGGTGCCCCACCGCAGCGCGACGTCGACCTCGCACGTCCGCTGCACCTCGGTGGGCACCATGGCGCCCGTCGCCTGCAGCACGGGCACCGTCTCGGTGAACGTCCCCTCGCCGGTCAGGCGCCACGTGTCGGTGACGGCGGAATCGGGGGCGAGGAACTCGGCGAACTCCGAGATGCCCCCGTCGTAGCGGAAGCTCGTCTCGACGGGTTGCCCCGCTTCGGCGACGGTGACCGGCCGCTCGTCGCGGATGACGATCTCGAGTCCCGGAACGAGGAACGCGGTCTGCCGCGCACGCTGCTCGAGCTCCTGCAGGTTGAAGGCGGCATCCTTCGTGAAGATCTGCTGATCCGCCCAGTAGCGGATGCGGGTGCCGGTGACGCCCTTGGCCGCCTTGCCCGCGACCCGCAGTTCGGAGCTCTTCTCGAAGGGCGAGAACGTCGACGACGGCTCGGGGCCCGAGAAGTTGCCGGGCTCGCCCCGGTGGAACGACATGGCCCACGTCTTGCCGCCGCGATCGACCTCGACGTCGAGGCGCTCGGACAGCGCGTTGACCACGGATGCGCCGACGCCGTGCAGGCCGCCCGAGGACCCGTACGACCCGCCGCCGAACTTGCCGCCCGCGTGGAGCTTCGTGAAGACGACCTCGACGCCCGACAGGCCCGTGCGGGGTTCGATGTCGACGGGGATGCCGCGGGCGCGGTCGCGCACTTCGACGCTGCCGTCCGAGTGGAGCACGATGTCGATGCGCGTCCCGAAGCCGCCGAGGGCCTCGTCGACGGAATTGTCGATGATCTCCCACAGACAGTGCATGAGACCGCGCGAGTCGGTCGAGCCGATGTACATGCCCGGGCGCTTGCGGACGGCCTCGAGCCCTTCGAGCACCTGGAGATGGTGGGCGGAATACTCGGCTGTCACAATCCTCAAGCGTATCCGCGCCACGGTCCGCACCGGCGGAGACACACTGTCCCTGCAACCTCGCGTACGCGCTGAGCGAACTCCCAGCCCATCCGGGCATCATCACCACCCACGCGTGGTTGTATTTCATGACCACGCACCACGTTCTTCATACTCGAGGAGGCACAGAGATGAACACGCTCACCACACCCGAAGAGAACACCGCCGTCCTCGACCACCGCCTGACCGCAGCCGACCGCTGCGATTCGTGCGGCGCTCAGGCCTACATCGCCGCCGAGGTCAACGGCAGCGAACTGCTCTTCTGCGCCCACCACGGCCGCAAGTACGAAGAGAAGCTCCGTGCGATCGCCACCTCGTGGCACGACGAGACCGCGCGTCTCGACGAAGCGCGCTGATCCTCACGCAGAAATGCCCCGCTCTCGAGCGGGGCATTTCTCGTCGACGGACGATCTCAGAGCTGGATCGCGGTGAAGTGCTTGCTCGCGGCGAGCCGCTCGATCTCGGCACGAGCGGCGCGGGCGTGCAGGTCGACGAGTTCATGTTCGGGGCCGGTCGCGTACACGACTCCGCGGCGTGCGACGGCGCGCTCGAGGATGGCATCGGCGAGCTGGGGATTGAGCGGCAGAACCGGCCCCTGGACGTTCGTCGCATAGACGCCGTCCGCACGCAGCGTCTCCCCTCCACCCTCGATGCTGCCGTTTCCGGCGACGACGGTGCCGTAGCGGATGCCGCTCTCGGCCTGTGCACCGAGCTTCCAGACGGAGGCGTGGTCTTCGAAGCCGACCAGTCGGCCGTCGGGGGTGTCGGCGACGACGTAGCCGACACGACGCGTGCGCGTGCGCGACACGCGTGCCGGCACGAGGCCGAGGCCGTCGATCGTCGTGCCGTCGAGCAGGTCGATGCCCTCCGCGAGGAGCTCCGCGCCGCCGCCCACGGCCAGGATGACCGCGCCTGCGGCTCGCTGGGCGTCGAGCCACTCGCGCCGCGAGACGAGGTCGTCGCGGACCGCACGGATCGCGGAGAGCGGTCCGTTGCCGATGACGACCACGTCGGCTTCGAGCGGGGCCTCATCGCCCGGTCCGACGAACACGGTCTCGGGCTCGAGTCCCGACAGTCGTGCACGTGCGGCGAGCACGTCGACGTTGCCGCGGTCGCCGGTGACGCCGAGCAGATCGGGATAGAGCTGGACGATTCGCACGACGCTCATCGGCGCGCCACCTCCTGGTCGCCGTAGCCGAGGATGCGACGGCCGATCATCATGAGCTCGTAGTTGACGAACCAGACCTGACGCCCGGCATCCGTCTCGGGGAACGAGCGCATGTGCGCGACCGCCTTCTCCATGTCGGGTTCGACGATGCCCACCGGCACACCCGCGTACGCGAGTCGCGTCGCGATCTGGTGCGCCTTCTCGCCGGTGACGACGTCGACGTGGTCGAACACCGACAGATCGACGTCGTAGAGCCACGACACATCGGGCGTTCCCTCGTCGATCGCCATGAGCAGACGCTCGGGGGCGCCCTCGAGCGCATCCACGTTGAGCTGGAGGCTCGGGCCGTTCTTGAACATCACGAACTCCACCTGCTCCCCCGCCCGGTCGCGGCGGAGCGGCACGAGCTCGCCGCGACCGTAGGCCGGAGTCATGCGCGAGTAGCCCGCGACCGCGGCGTCGGGGCGGAACTCGTCGCCGAGCACGTGACGTGCGACGCTCAGCGCCGCCGCCGCGTCGACCGCATAGTGCAGTCCGCGTGCCGGCAGCGTGATGGCCAGTCGCTCGCCGTCCAGATCGAGCTCGACGGAGCGCCCGGACACCGAGGCGACCTCGGACTCGAACTCGCGCTCCTGCACGCCCGTCGCACCGCTGCGGGTGTCGACGGCGTTGACCAGACCGTGCGCGGAGGCGCGCACGACGTCGGCGGATGCGCCGAAGAACGACACCGGCGCCGTGAGCGACGACTCGTCGATCTTGCTGAGGTACGGGTCGTCGCCGTTCACGACGACGCGGACCGATGCGCGCCGTGCGGCATCCAGCATCATGTCCGCGACGCGCTCGGTCTCGTAGAAGCGGTAGAGCTGGTCGACCTGGACGTTCAGCGCGACGATCACGCGCGGCGCGAGGATGTCGGCGAGGTCGGCGGCGAAGCCCTCATCGACCTCGAGCACCGCGACGTCCGCGCGCACCTTCCCGGTGAGCGTCGCATCGGCCAGCAGCGCGCTCGTGACGCCCTGCGGGAGATTCGCGCCCGTCGGGTTCGTGAACACGGTCAGACCGTGCGCGCGCAGGATCTCGCTGATCATGTGCGTCGTCGTGGTCTTGCCGTTCGACCCCAGCACGAACACGACGCCGTACCGGAACTGCCCGCCGAGCGTGCTCAGCAGCGACGGCGCCATGCGGTTGGCGAGGTAGCCCGGGAACGCCGAGCCGCCGCCGCGCAGCCTCGTGGCGAAGCGCGCGAGCTTTCCGGCGAGCACCGCCGGAACGTACCGGACGGAGCTCCCCTTCGCCGGGCTCACTCGAGGTAGTCCCGCAGCGACTGCGATCGGGACGGATGCCGGAGCTTCGCCATCGTCTTGGACTCGATCTGGCGGATCCGCTCGCGCGTGACCCCGAACGTGTCGCCGATCTGGTCGAGCGTCTTGGGCTGACCGTCGCCCAGACCGAAGCGCATGCGGATCACGCCCGCCTCGCGCTCGCTCAGGGAGTCCAGGAGCGACTCGAGCTGACGCTGCAGCATCGTGAAGCCCACGGCGTCGGCGGGGACGACCGCCTCGGTGTCTTCGATCAGGTCGCCGAACTCGCTGTCGCCGTCCTCACCGAGGGGCGTGTGCAGCGAGATGGGCTCGCGGCCGTACTTCTGGACCTCGATGACCTTCTCGGGGGTCATGTCGAGTTCGCGACTGAGCTCCTCGGGGGTGGGCTCGCGGCCCAGGTCCTGGAGCATCTGGCGCTGGACGCGCGCGAGCTTGTTGATGACCTCGACCATGTGCACGGGGATGCGGATCGTGCGGGCCTGGTCGGCCATGGCGCGCGTGATGGCCTGACGGATCCACCACGTGGCGTAGGTCGAGAACTTGAAGCCCTTCGTGTAGTCGAACTTCTCGACGGCACGGATGAGGCCCAGGTTGCCCTCCTGGATGAGGT
>JBEVLS010000188.1:0-5366 GCA_040509015.1 Microbacterium sp. | reverse complement strand
TACAGGCTCGGCCAGCCGGTCGAGGCGACGAGGCCCGCCCAGCTCGGGTCGTTGACCCACAGCACCGGGTCGGTCATACCCGACCGACGGATCGCCCTCAGCACGTCGCCGCGCAGCAGCGCATCGGCGGCAGGTCCGGCGATGCGCGGGAGCACCTTGTCGGGCTGGTAGAGCCGCAGGCGCCCGTCGTAGCCGTCCGCCACCCGCAGACCTCTTCCTCGCTTGACCCCGCGACCCGAGACGACCGAGTGGAGCAGGTCGTTCGACGGCTCGACGAACAGCACGCGCAGGGCGGGGTCTCGACGCAGGAGTCCGTCGACGAGGTACTGGTTGCGCCGCCACACGTCGTCCCACGGCTCGAGCGACAGCACGACGAGATCGCGGGTCACGCGAGCACCCGCTCGTAGACGGCGCGCGTGCCCGCGACCTGACTCTCGATCGTGAAGCGCGCGCGTTGCAGGTCTCGCAGGGCTGTTCCGGATGCCGCGCGCAGCCCGGCGTCCGCGATGAGATCGTCGACCACTCCGGCAGCGGCCGCGGCGTCTCCCGGGGGGAACAGCAGGTCGGGCGTCGCCGCGCCCACGGTCTCGAGGTGCCCACCGCCGGCCGACGCGACGACGGGGGTCGCCTGCGCCATCGCCTCGAGGACGAAGATGCCCAGGCCCTCGCGAGGAGTCGGGGCGAGCACGAGCCCCGCGCGAGCGAGCAGGTCGGGGACGTCCGAGCGGTGGCCGAGGAACTCCACCGAGCCCGCGACCCCGCGGCTCCGGGCGAGCTCCTCGAGCTGCGCCCGCTCCGACCCGTCGCCGGCGATCCGCAGGGTCCACCCCTCGGCGGCTCCCTCCGAGCGGGCCCAGGCCTCGATGACGTCGGCCGTGTGCTTCTCGGGTTCGAGCCGCTGCGCGGCGAACACGAACGGCTCCCGGTCCCGCGCGGCATCCGTCGACCGGACACCCGAGTAGACGACGTCGACGGGCGGCTCGACGTTGTCGGCCACGAACTGCGAGATGGCGATCTGCGCCGCGAGCGAGCGCCCCACCGGAGCGAACACCGAGCGCGCGACGAGGCCGTTGCCGCGAGGACCGGCGAAATGACGCGTGCTCACCTGGCGGGCGCGGCGACCGCGTCCGCGGCGGTACAGCCAGCCGACGAGATCGGCCTGCGACATGTGGGTGTGGAGGATGTCGGGGGTCGGGGTGTCCCGAAGCGATGACATCGCCCCCCGCATGTCGTCTCCGGGCAGCCATTCCACCCCGGATCCGGCGAGCGCGGCGGTCATCTGGGCTCGGGAGCCCCCGATGACCGTGACGTCCACGCCGTCGCGCTCGAGCCCGGAGGCGACGTTGACGATGTAGTTCTCGACGCCGGCGAAGCCGGTCGAGCAGACGAGGTGCACCACTCGCACGTCGTTCACCACCCCTCGCCTGGTCCCGTTGAAGTCTAGGGGCCCGCGAGCCTGGCTAGCATTGCGGTGTGCGCGTCGCGATGTCGTCCTTCACCTTCAACAACGAGGGGGGCATCGAGCGCGCGTCCTACGAGCTCGCTCTGCGCATCCAGGACCGCGTCGATCTGACGCTCGTCGCGACCGACGTCACGCCTCGCCCCGAGCTTCCGCTCGAGTGGCTTCCGGTCGAGGCCCGGAGTCGTCCCGGTTTCATCGTGCCGGTCACGTACTCCGCCGCGGCCACGCGCGCGCTGGACGGCAAGGGCTTCGACATCATCCACAACCAGGGCGGCTGCGCGACGCGCGTGCAGGACGTCATCACCGCGCACTCGTGCCACCGCGCGTGGTGGGAGATGAAGTTCCGCAACGGCGAGGCGCTGCGTGCGCTGGCGAACCCCTTCCACCACGCTGTGCTGCGGGTCGAGCAGCGCAACTACCGTCCGGGCAACGTGCGTCGGGCGATCGCGGTCTCGCCGACGGTCGGACGCGAGCTCACGCAGTACTACGGCGTCGACCCGGACCTCATCACGGTGATCCCCAACGCCGTCGACGTCTCGCGCTTCCAGCCGACGGATGCCGCCGCCCGCCGCGCGCGCGTCCGCGCGCTGCACGGGTACTCCGACGACGACGTGGTGCTGCTGTTCGTCGGCAAGGAGTTCCGTCGCAAGGGGCTCCGTGCGATCGTCGACGCGCTCCCCGCGCTGCCGTCGACGACGAAGCTGCTGGTCGTCGGCGGCGACGACGCCAAGCCGTTCCGGGCGAGGGCCTCCGAACTCGGAGTCGCCGACCGCGTCACCTTCGTCGGCCACTCCCCCGTCGTCGAGGACTACTTCCAGGCGGGCGACATCTTCGTCTTCCCGACCATGTACGAGCCGTTCGGACTCGTCGAGCTCGAGGCCGCGGCATCCGGGCTACCGCTCGTGGCGACGAGACTCGGCGTGGCCGAGGAGTTCATCGTCGAGGGAGAGAACGGCGCGGTCATCGAGCGCGACGGTGCGTCGATCGCCCGCGCGCTGCGCCCGCTCGTCGCGGATCGCGATCTGCGACGCCGCATGGGCGAGCGTGCGCGGCAGGATGCCGCCGGTTACACGTCGTGGGAATCGGTCGCCGAGCAGACGCTCGCCGTCTACGAGCGCGTGCACGAGGAGAAGCTCGCCGGCAAGCCGCTCAGCTGATCCGGCGGAGGCGCGCGACAGGTCCCTCGCGGAAGATCGCGAAGCGCCGGCGGGCGTCCGCTCCCCGTTCGCCACGCAGGAGCACTCCGCGCACGGCAGCGCCGAGCATGACGGCCAGCCGGAACGACTGCCACCCGGCGGCGCCGAAGTGCTTGCGCTGGTACTCCTCGTTGCTGGCGAAGAACAGCGCCTCGCGGCGCGTGCCGTCGCCGCCGGTACCGGCGCCTATGTGCGTCGCCTCGACGTCTGCGACGGCGATGCGCCATCCGGCATCCGTCGCCCGCTTCTGCCAGTCGACCTCTTCTGCGTAGAGGAAGAACCTCTCGTCGAAGAGGCCGATCGCAGAGATCGCCTCGGAGCGCAGCAGCAGCACCGAGCCGATGGCGAAACCCTTCGCCCGATCGAGGCGTCCGAGGCCGAGGGCGTCGATCCAGGCGCGGAACGGGCTCGGGAAGGGCCATGTCGCCCGCACCTCGTCGCCGGAGTCGGGCTCGGTCTGGGTCGCCCCGACCGCCGCGATGCGGGCGCCGGTGTGCAGGACGCGGTGCATCTCGGTCACCTGATCGCCGACGATGCGGGCATCGGGGTTGAGCAGCAGCACGTCGTCGGCGGCGAGGCCGCGCTCGGCGAGGGACTTCAGCGCCACGTTCACACCCGCTCCGAAACCGAGGTTGCGGCCGGGGTCGACGTAGTGCGCACCCCGCCGCTCGGCCATCGCGCGGGTCTCGTCCGACGAGGAGTTGTCGACGATCGTGAGGCCGAAGCCCGCGCCGAGGGTCTCGAGGGCGCCGTCGAGCAACTCCGGGTCGCCGTACGCGATCGCGACGACCTGCGGCGGGCGGCCGGTTCCGGAATCGCTCACGGGTGACACCTCTCGGTACAGGGCCAGCTGCTGCTCGGCGACGCGCTCCCACGTGAAGTCCTCGGCGTGGGCGAGTCCCCTCGCGCGCAGATCGCTCCAGGCGTCGAGCGCCTCGTCGATGCCGGCGCGAAGGGCGTCGGGGTCGCCGGGTTCGACCAGGATGCCGCAGTCGCCGACGACGTCGGGGATCGCGCCCGAGCGGCTCGCGACGACGGGAACGCCGGATGCCATCGCCTCGACGGCGACGCGGCAGAACTGCTCGAGCCATCCCGGCCACGGAACGGACGGCACAGCGACGATGTCGAGCCGGCGGTAGCGGTCGGCGAGCTCGTCGCCCTGGGCGAAGCCGAGGAACGCGACGCGGTCGGAGATGCCGAGCTCCGCGGCGAGCGCCACCAGCTCGTCGCGCTGCGGTCCGTCCCCCGTGATCTCGATCCGCCACGTCGGGCGGTCGGCGGCGGCCCGCAGCAGCGTCGACACGCCCTTGTACGGCTCCAGGCGGCCCAGGTAGCCGATGACGGGGGCGTCTGCGGGTGCGGAGCGGTCGGCGGGTGAGAACTGCGCCGTATCGACGCCCAGCGGGATCAGCCGAGCCGGCCCGCGCAGCCCCTTGCGCACGAGGATCTCGCCCGCCTCGCGGTTGCACACGTACGCGCCCGCCGCACCGCGCAGCGCCGCCCGCTCGAACCACCGGAACGGGACCGGGTAGCGCTTGTCGATGTTCTGGGCCGAATAGAGCACGTAGGGCGCGCGATCACGGCGGAGCTTCTTGAGCAGCAGCAGCTCGGCCGTCGCGAGAGCGAAAGGCTCTTCGTGCAGATCGACGACGTCGGGACGACCCCGGAGGGCGCGCCAGAACGGCCGCGGGTCGTAGAGGAACGCGTTCGGATGAGTGCCGAGCGTCGATGCGCCGAGGACGAAGCGCTCGCCCTGCGGGTCGAGATCGATCTCTCGGCCGCCCTCGTTCCAGCGCGTGGCCGAGATCAGCTTCACGTCGGCTCCGAGGCGCCGGAGCTCGCGCTCGCGCTGGCGCCAGGCCGATACGACGGCATGGTGGGCGACTCGCAGCACTCTCACCCGTGAAGCCTAGCGACGAGCATCAGTCCCGGATGCCGCGCGGCCGATGCGCTGCGGCAGAAAGCGGTCTGGGATGCGCTGATTCGCAGGCGTAGACTCCGTCCACAGCACAGGCGGGTGGGGACTCGCGCAGCACATTTGGGGGACGCCATGACGGCGGAGTCAGGCACGACGAGACCACCGGATCCGCACGCGGATCGGAGCGCCGGACATCGACTCCGTCGCGCCATCCTTCCGGTGCTGGTGTCCGCCGCGGTTCTGATCCCCAACCTGATCGTCATCGGCCTCGGGGTGGAGGATTTCCCGTTCACGACGGCGCCGATGTTCGCGCAGTACGTCGGCCCCGAGACGACCTTGTACTCGTTCCGCATGGAGGGTGTACGGGACGGCGTGTCGGAGCCGCTGCCGATCCAGGAGACGAACCTGGGAGAGCTCGAGGTCCAGCGTCAACTCGCGTCGTGGTTCTATCGGCCCATGACCGACACCTCCCCGTTCCGCGACCTGACATCACAGTCGGACGATCCTGAGGTGTTCGCCCAACGGATGAGCGAGTTCTTCGCGCCGATCGTCGACTTCCTCCGGGATCAGCGCTCGGTGGAATTCGACGAGGTCGTGCTCTACGTCGACGTGTCAGACAGCTCGGGAGACGTGCTCGACTCAGAGCTCGTGGGCCGATACGACACATCCACGGACGCGTACACGCAGCTCTATGAGGCCGGACGATGACGACGACGACGCGCCCCGCCGGTGAGTCCCGCGCCTCCCGCCTGCTGTCGCTCGTGTGGATCGGCCGCCTGAGCTGGATGCG
>JBEVLS010000187.1:0-4679 GCA_040509015.1 Microbacterium sp. | reverse complement strand
TGCCAGCGCAGCATGACCTGCGCCGGACTCTTGCCGAGCCGATCGGCGATCGCGCCGATGATCGGGTCGTCGAGGGTGCTGGTTCCGTCGCCTTCGCGATAGAAGGTGATGCCGCCGATCGGCGACCAGGCCTGATTCACGATGCCGTGCGCGTCATCGAGGTCGAGCACGTCGCGCTGCTGGAAGTAGGGGTGGATCTCGAGCTGATTGACCGCGGGCACGATCTCTGCGACGTCGAGCAGGCGGGTGAGGTGATCCGGCATGAAATTGCTGACGCCGATGGAGCGCACCAGGCCGTCGGCGTACAGCTTCTCGAGCGCGCGATACGCCTCGAGCGTGCGCTCGAACGCGGTCGGGAGGGGCTGATGGAGGATGAGGAGGTCCAGTCGCTCGACGCCGAGCTTGCCCACCGACTTGTCGAACGCGTGCAGCGTCTGGTCGTAGCCGTAGTCGCTGATCCACACCTTCGTCTCGATGAAGACGTCGTCGCGCGCCACGTCGGAATCGCGCAGCGCGTCGCCGACGCCGCGCTCGTTGCCGTACGCCGCGGCCGTGTCGATGTGCCGATAGCCCACGCGCAGGGCCTCGGCCACGGCGACCGCCGTCTCGTCCGGGGGAGTCTGGAAGACGCCGTAGCCGAGGGCCGGCATCACGACGCCGTTGTTGAGGGTCAGATCGGAAATGCTCACCCTCGCACCGTACGCCCGTGCTCTGCGACCAGGGAGGCCCTGCGGGTACCTGGTACGAGGGGGACTCCCGCGCGCACACTCGAAGGCGTGGGATGGTGAGCACGAAAGAGGAGGACGTCATGCACACACGCACACTCGGTCAAGGGCTCGAGGTGTCGGCCGTCGGTATCGGCGCGATGGGGATGTCGATGAGCTACGGCCCGAACCCCGGCGATCGCGACGACATGATCGCGGTCCTGCGCTATGCCGTCGAGCACGGTGTCACGTTCATCGACACCGCCGAGGTCTACGGCCCCTTCGACAACGAGATTCTCGTCGGCGAAGCGATCGGACCGATCCGCGACGAAGTGGTGGTGGCGACGAAGTTCGGTTTCGACATCGTCGACGGTCGGATGCAGGGCGTGAACTCGCGTCCCGAGAACATCCGCCGGGTGGCCGAGGAGTCGCTGGGCAGACTGGGGGTCGACTCGCTGGACCTCTTCTACCAGCACCGCGTCGACCCGTCGGTGCCCATCGAGGACGTCGCCGGCACCGTCGCCGATCTGGTGAGGGAGGGCAAGGTGCGCCACTTCGGCCTCTCGGAGGCCGGGGCGGCCACGATCCGTCGCGCCCATGCCGTCTTCCCCGTGACGGCCGTGCAGTCCGAATACTCGCTGTGGACCCGCGACCCCGAACCCGAGGTGCTGCCGACGTGCGCAGAGCTCGGCATCGGCTTCGTGCCCTTCAGCCCCCTGGGCAAGGGATTCCTCACCGGGACGGTCTCGCCCGACGCGACGTTCGGCGACGGCGAGATCCGCGCTCGGGTGCCGAGGTTCGAAGCCGAGAACCTGCGCGCGAACCTTGCGATCGTCGACCACGTGCGCGCGCTCGCCGAGCGCCGCGGCGCCAGCGCGGGGCAGATCGCACTGGCCTGGCTGCTGGCGCAGCATCCGTTCATCGTCCCGATTCCCGGCACGCGCCGACGCGAGCGCATCGACGAGAACGCCGGTGCCACGGACGTCGCGCTGTCGGCCGATGACATCGCCGATCTCGACCGCCTCGTCGACACCCTCGGCGTCGCCGGCAACCGCTACGACGAGGCCGGCATGGCCGCCGTCGGACTCTGAGGAGGACCGCATGAGCACGTGGGATGCCGATGACCTGCGCCGGGTCGACGCGGCGAGCGAACTGCGGATCTCGTCCGCCCGCCCGGACGGAACGCTCACACGGGCCATCCCGATCTGGCACGCCGCGGTCGGCGACGCCCTGTACGTCCGCTCGGCGCATGGTCCCGACAACGGCTGGTTCCGGCGGGCGAAGCGCTCGGGCGCGGGGCGGATCAGCGCGGGAGGAGTCGTGCAGGATGTCGAGTTCGTCGTGGCCGACCCCGAGATCCGTGGTCCGCTGGATGCCGCGCTCCACGCGAAGTACGACCGGTTCGGCCCCGGCCCCGTGGGCGCCATCACGGGCGACGATGTGCTCGAGACCACGCTGCGGGTCGTCCCGCGCGGCTGACGCGTCGGGTCAGCGCACGCCGTGGTCGGCGAGCGCGAAGTCGGCCTCGTGGGTCGCCGCCCACGAGGCCAGCACCTTCAGGGCGTCGGCGGACGACGAGTTGGCCGGCGCCGTGTAGACGTTCAGGACGAGGCCGGGCTCGCTGGGCAGGTCCATCGACTCGAAGTTGAGCTCGAGGTCGCCGACCGCCGGGTGGTGGAGCCGCTTCGTCCCGCTGCGGTGGTACTTCACGTCGCGCGACGCCCAGCGCTCGCGGAACAGCTCGCTCTGCGTCGACAGCTCGCCCACGAGGCGGATCAGTTCGGGGTCGTGCGGATTGCGGCCCGCTTCCATGCGCAGCATCGACGCCGCGTCATGGGTGACCTGGTCGTAGTCGCGCCAGAACTCCCGGGCCGCAGGATTGAGGTAGGCGAATCGAGTGGTGTTCACCGGTCGACGCGGATCGTCGAAGACGGGGGAGTAGAGCGCCCGCGCCAGCAGATTCGCCGCGAGGATGTCGTGACGGCCGTTGCGCACCCAGGCGGGCGCGTCGCCGATCGCGTCGAGCACCTGGCGCACCGCCGGACGCACGGCAGGCTGGCTGCGCGCACGTCGCTTCACCCCCGGACCGGCCGCGCGGGCGAGGTCGTAGAGGTGCTCGCGCTCGGCATCGTCGAGTTGCAGGGTCGTGGCGAGCGCATCGAGCACACTGTCGGAGGCGCCGGAGAGATTGCCGCGCTCGAGGCGCACGTAGTAGTCGACCGAGACGCCGGAGAGCATCGCGACCTCTTCACGACGAAGCCCGGCGACGCGGCGGTTTCCGCCGTACGCGGGAAGTCCTGCGGCCTCGGGCGTCACGCGCGCGCGCCGAGACGTCAGGAACTCGCGGATCTCCGAACGCTGATCGGTCATGCCTCCACGCTACGACTGTCCCGCGGCCACTGGGAGGTCCTGCGAATGCCTCCCGGACGCGCGGTCAGATCGGGGTCTCGTCGACGTGGTCGTCTCCGTGATCGAGCATGTCGGGCGCATGCTCGGGATCGAGTCGCGCGTCGGTGTCGTCGGGCTCTGCCGCATCGGTGGTGTCGGGTTCGGGGCCGGGTTCGATGGGCGGTCTCTTGTCGTCCATATCCCCAGCACAGCAAGCCCCGTCCCTCGCCGCAAAGGCTTGACTCCGTTCCGCCCGACGGGTAGTTCTGCGCGCGGGAGGCTCCTAAGATGACGGCGTGGACAGGCTCACGGCCGATGTCGTCCAAGACATCCGCTTCGCGAGATCGGCCGACGGGGTCGGCATCGCCTACGCCGTGCACGGCTCCGGACCGCCGCTCCTCATCGACGCCTGCTGGCTCAGCCACCTGCAGTTCGACTGGGAGAGCCCGGTCTGGCGCCACTACCTGACGGAGCTCGGCAAGATCGTGACGGTCATCCGCTACGACGAGCGCGGACACGGGCTGTCGGATCGCGGAGTCACCGACCACAGCCTCGAGGCTCGGCTCGCAGACCTCGAAGCCGTCGTCGCGGATGCCGGACTCGACCGGTTCGCGCTCATGGCTATGGCACAGGGCGGCCCCGTCGCGATCGAGTACGCCGCCCGGCATCCGGAGCGACTCACCCGACTGATCTTCTACGGGAGCTATGCGGGAGCACAGGCGGCCGCATCCGCCGAAGAGCTCGAACTGCTCGCCGCGTTCGAGGCTCTGATCCGCGTCGGCTGGGCTCGTCCCACGTCGGAGTTCCGGCGGGTGTTCAGCAGCATGATGATCCCCGGGGGCACCGAGGAGCAGATGCAGTGGCTCGACGACCTGCAGGCCCGCGCGTGCGACACCGAGACGGCCGTCATCTCGCGCTCTCAGCGCAACGCCACGGATTCGACGTGGCGGCTTCCCGAGCTCGACCTGCCGACGCTGGTCATCCACAGCAGGGGCGACCAGATGAATCCGTTCCACCACGCGCGCGAGCTCGCGGTGGGGATCCGCGGCGCGCGCCTCGTCGCGCTCGACAGCAACAACCACATCGTGCTCGCGAGCGAACCGGCATGGCAGGCGTTCCTGCGTGAGATCGCGGACTTCGTGGCACCCGACGACGTGGCCGCACCGGAGTCCGCCGGGGAGGACGTGGCGGCTCTCATCTCTCCGCGCGAGCTCGACATCCTGCGACTCGCGGCCGCAGGTCACGACAACGACACCATCGCGAGCGAGCTCTTCCTCTCGGTGCGCACCGTCGAACGCCACCTGCAGAACTCGTACGCGAAGCTCGGCCTGAGTGGTCGGACCGCCCGCACGGCCGCCGTCGGTCGGCTGCTCTCGGGCGCGTGACGCGTACGCGTCAGCCGCCACACGATGCGGCGGCGACGTCGAACTCTGCGCGTCGGCGCCGATGTGGCCAGGGGTGCCCGATTCCTACCGTGGTGACACCAACCACCACAGGAGGAACAGGATGTCATCCTTTACCAGCACCACCCGCACGGTCACCTCGACGGACGAGGACCACGCACTCAAGGCGAAGCACGCCGCGATG
>JBEVLS010000186.1:0-6055 GCA_040509015.1 Microbacterium sp. | reverse complement strand
TCTCGCCCTGGGCGCCGCTGAGTTCGGTCGCGACCGCCGTCGTGCGCACGATCGCGTTCATCTCGGGCCCGAGGCGCGAGAACACGGCGGCGACGAGGGGTCCGGTCGCACCGAGGCTGCGGAAGAGTCCGCGCAGCGGCTGCGGAGCGTGCGGCGCGATCGTCGTCAGCATCGCGCGCACCGGTGCGACCAGCCGCGTCGGGAAGGGATGCCGCTGAAGTCGGTCGATCGCGCGAGCGAGACGGGCGGTCGCGGGAAGGGCCGGCGGCGTCGAGGCGTGGCCGCCGCCCTCGCGCGCCGTCAGTCGCAGCGTCATGACGCCGCGCTCGGCGACGCCCACCATCGCGGTCGGCACCGTCACTCCGGGGACGGCCCCCTCGACGACGGCGCCGCCCTCATCCAGGACCAGTGCGGGACGGATGCCGCGCTCGCGCAGCGCGGACACCATCGCCTGAGCCCCGCCGCCGGCGGTCTCCTCGTTGTGCCCGAACGCGAGGTACACGTCGCGGGCGGGCGTGAAGCCTTCCGCCGCGAGCTGTTCGATGGCTTCGAGGATCGCCACGAGCGCGCCCTTGTCGTCGATCGCGCCACGGGCGTGGAGCGTGGCATCCGCCCCCTCGCCCTCGACGACGGCCTCGAACGGCGGATGCGTCCATTCGGACTCGACGACCGGCACGACGTCCTGGTGCGCCATGAGCACGAGAGGATCGGACGCCTCCGCGCCGCGCCAGCGATACAGGAGCGAATGCCCGTCCACGATCTCGCGCTCGAGGACGCGATGCGTCGCCGGGTACAGCCGTTCGACAGCGGCGCGGAACTCTTCGAAGCGGGCCCAGTCGACGAGGGTCTCGTCGGCGTGCGAGACGGTCGGGATGCGCAGGAGTTCTCGGAACCGATCGAGCGGGGTGTCCACCCTCCGAGCCTAGCCACCGGGTCTCCACCGCTACGCTCGGAGCATGACCGGACTTCGTTGGGGAATCCTCGGTCCGGGCGGCATCGCCCGGGCCTTCGCAAGCGATCTGCGCACCGCAGGACTCGACATCGCCGCCGTCGGATCGCGGCGCCGCGAGGTCGCCGAGGCCTTCGCCGCCGAGTTCTCGGTGCCGAACGTGCACGGCTCGTACGAGGAGCTCGTCGCCGACCCCGACGTCGACATCGTCTACATCGCGACGCCGCATCCTTTCCACGCCGAGCAGGCCGTCCTCGCCCTCGAAGCGGGCAAGCACGTGCTGGTCGAGAAGCCGTTCACCGTCACCGGCGCCGAGGCGGCGCGCATCCGCGACGTCGCCCGCGAGCGCGGACTGCTCGCGATGGAGGCCATGTGGACCCGCTACCTGCCGATGATGGTCCGCGTCCGCGAGATCCTCGCGGCCGGCACCCTCGGCGACATCCGGGCCGTCTCCGCCGACCACACGCAGAAGATCACGACCGACCCGACGCACCGCCTCAACGCGCTCGAGCTCGGCGGCGGCGCTCTCCTGGACCTCGGCATCTACCCCGTCTCGTTCACGTGGGACGTCCTGGGCGCGCCCTCGTCGATCGCGGCCGCGGCGACGCTCGGCGCGACGGGTGCGGACTCGGAGGTCGCGACGATCTTCACCTACGATTCCGGAGCGATCGCCACGACGCTGTCGGCCGCGCACTCCGCCGGCCCGAACGCGGCGACCGTCATCGGCACCGAGGCGCGCATCGACATCGACCGCGTCTGGTACAACCAGAGCTCGTTCCGCGTGACGACTCCGGACGGGACCGTCCTCGAGACGTACGACGTCGAGATCGAGGGTCGCGGGATGCAGTACCAGGCCCTCGCGGCCGAGCGGTACATCGCGGCGGGTCTGTCCGACAGCGACGTCCTGCCCATCGACGAGGTCGTCGCGATCATGGACTCGCTCGACACCGTCCGCGACATCATCGGTCTGCGGTATCCGGGCGAGGCGTGACCGCCGACCCTCCGCGCGACATTCCCAGGCCGCGCACGCCCCGCGCCTGACAGACTGGACCGCATGCCCGACCTGCAGAACCCCCGTGTTGCGGTCTATCTCGACTTCGACAACATCGTCATGTCCTGGTACGACCGCGTCCACGGGCGCAACTCGTACTCGCGCGACCGTCAGCGCATCACCGAGGACTCCTCGGCCCCCGACATCGCCGAGCGGCTCAGCGCGGCGCGCATCGACGTCGGCGCGATCATCGACTACGCCGCATCCTTCGGCACGCTCGTGCTCACCCGGGCGTACGCCGACTGGTCGAACCCCGTCAACGCCGAATACCGCACGCAGCTCGTCGCCCGCGCGGTCGACCTCGTGCAGCTCTTCCCCGCCGCGGCGTACGCCAAGAACGGGGCCGACATCCGCCTGGCGGTCGACACCGTCGAGGACCTCTTCCGCCTTCCCGACCTGACGCACGTCGTGATCGTCGCCGGCGACTCCGACTACGTCCCGCTGGCTCAGCGCAGCAAGCGGCTCGGCCGCTTCGTCGTGGGTGTCGGCGTCGCCGGCTCGACGGCGAAGTCGCTCGCCGCGGCATGCGACCAGTTCGAGGCGTACGACACGCTCCCGGGCGTCACGCGCCCGACGATCGAGAAGGCGGATGCCGGCGCCGCCCGCACGCGCCGCAAGGCCAAGGACCCCGGGGCCGATCTGCTCGAGCGCGCACTGCGGCTCGAGAACGACAAGGAGGACGCGCAGTGGCTGCACGCCTCCGAGGTGAAGAGCCTCATCAAACGCCTCGACCCGGCGTTCAGCGAGCGCGCGTTCGGCCACAAGAGCTTCACGGACTTCGTCAAGGCGCACCCCACGGTGGCCGAGGTCGACGAGTCGACGAACATCGTCCTCATCCGCCTCGCCGGCGACCGGCGCTAGATCCTCCGCAGGAAGGCCAGCAGTGCGGCGTTGAACGCCGTCGGCTGTTCGATGTTGGCCGCGTGCCCGTCGTCCGCCAGCACGATCGACTCTCCGCGCGGCGCCAGCGCCGCGGACGCCGCCGCGTGCGACGAGGGCCAGAATTCGCTCTCGGCCCCGGCGACGAACAGCACCGGCACCGCCGTCGCGGCGATCGTCGGCCGCCAGTCCGCGGTGGCGTGGTCGTGCAGCAGTGCGAGCTCGCCGGGCGTCATGCCGCGCTGGGCGCCCTTCATGGCCCGCAGCAGTCGCACGAGGCGCCTCCCCCGCCTCCACAGCGGCGTGCCGTGACCGGTCTGCGGGATCCCCTCGGCGAAGTAGGTGTCGGCGTTCGACTCGTCGTAGCCGTAGAAGCCGTGCGGCCACTCGACGGTGTTGAGCATCTTCGGCGTCTGGTCGACCGACACCACCGCAGCGACGCGGTCGGCTCCGAACTGCGCGAGGTACGACCAGATCGTGCTCGCGCCCATGGATCCGCCGACCAGCACGGCGCCGCGCAGGTCGAGCGTCTCGAGCACGTCCTTCACGTCCTCGCCCCGCCTCGCCATGTCGACGCCGTCGGCCGGCCGGTCGCTCAGACCATGACCTCGCACATCCACCGTGATGACGTGGTAGCCCGCCTTCTCGAGCGGCTCGATCTGGTGGCTCCAGCTCGTCGCCGCCGCCTTGAAACCCGCGAGCAGCACGACGGGGCGTCCCGACGGCGTGCCGCTCTCGGTGATGTCGAGCCGCACCCCGTCGCCTGCGATCAGTGTCGTCATGCGGTCGTTTCTCCGTTCGGGAAGGCCTTGTCGGGATTGAGGATCCCGGCCGGATCGAGGGCGCGCTTGATCGAGGCGTGCATGTCGAGGACGACGGGGCTGAGCTCGGCCGCAGCCCCGGGGAGCTTGAGCAGTCCGACCCCGTGCTCACCGGTCACGGTGCCCCCGAGTGCACGGCAGTCGTCGACGATGCGGTCGAACGCGATCTTCGCCCGCGCCTTCGCGTCGGCGTCGCCTTCGGGGGCGATGATCAGCGGATGCAGGTTGCCGTCGCCGGCGTGGGCGATGTTGGCGATCACCACGCCGGCCTCGGACGCAGCCGCTTCGATGCGGGCGAGCATCTCGGGCACCGCCGCGCGGGGCACGCAGACGTCTTCGGTGAGCACCGGTCCGAGCCGCTCCAGGGCCGGATACGCGAGGCGCCGGGCCGCGAAGAGCCGGGCGATCTCGTCCGGATCCGAGGCCCGTTCGACACGGTCGCCGCCGGCATCCGCGAAGATCTGCGCGATGCGCGCCGCGAGCTCCTCTCCTCGCGCACCGGGCTCGTCGACCTTCGCCATCAGCAGCGCCGTCGCGTTCTCGGGCAGATCCCATCCCTGCCACTGCGCGACCGCGTGCAGGCACGTGCGGTCGATGAGCTCGAGCGCCGACGGCACGATGCCCGCCGCCGACACGGCCGCGACGGCGGTGCCGGCGTCGGTCAGCGAACCGAACCATCCCACGATCGCGCGCTCTTCTCGGCCGCCGAGCGGAAGGAGCTTGACCGTCACCTCGACGATGATCCCGAGCGTGCCCTCGGACCCGACGAAGAGCCCCGTCAGGTCGTAACCGGTGACGCCTTTCGCGGTCGTGCGGCCGATCCGGGCGACGCTGCCGTCGGCGAGGACGACCGTGAGTCCGAGCACGTAGTCGCGGGTGACGCCGTACTTGACGCAGCAGATGCCGCCGGCGTTCGTGGCGACGTTCCCTCCGATCGTCGAGATCGACTGGCTCGCCGGATCGGGCGGATACCAGAGCCCGGCGCCGGCGACGTGGCGCCGGAGGTCGTCGTTGAGCACCCCGGCCTGCACGCGCGCGTAGCGCTCGGCGACGTTCACCTCGAGCACGTCGGTCATGCGCTCGAGCGAGAGCACGAGGCATCCGTCGGTCGCATTCGCCCCGCCCGACAGGCCCGTCCCCGCGCCGCGCGGCACGATGGCGGTGCCGTGGGCGGCGGCGATCCGCACGGCCTGCACGACGTCGTCGAGGCTCTCGGCGAAGACGGCGGCGGCCGGGATGCCGACGGCCGCCCACTCGGCGTCGTCGTGGCTGCAGCGGTCGAGCACCTCGGGGTCGGTCGAGACCCGGCTCCCGGGAAGAGCGTCCAGGAGGGCATCGACGACCGCGCTGTGCATGAGTCACGATGCTAGCCCGATCAGGAGGGCATTTCGGCCCGTCGGGTACAGTGTCGACTGTGGCACGCCGCAGCGCCCAGCCGGGCTCTCAATCCTCGCTCCGCGAGGCCAATCGCGCGCGCGTCATCGACTCGCTCAAGCGGCACGGGCGCCTGACCCAGGTCGAGCTGGCCGGCAGCACGGGCCTCTCGCCCGCGACGGTGTCCAACATCGTCAAGGAACTCACGGCGTCCGGGCTGCTGCACACGTCGTTCACGTCTCGCAGCGGCCGGCGCGCGACGCTCGTCTCACTGGCCCGCCAGCTGGGTCTCGTCGCCGGCGTGCACTTCAGCTCGCGGCAGCTGCACATCGCGATCGCGGACGCCACGCGCACGATCGTCACCCAGACCTCGCTCCCCCTCGCGCTCGACCACCGCCACGACGCCGAGCTCGACCGCCTCAGCATCCTGCTCGGCGACATGATGGAGTCGCTCGGCGGCAGCGTGGCCGATCTGCTCGCGATCGGCCTCGCGCTTCCCGCGCCGATCGACCCGCGCACGCGCCGAGTGTCGACGCCGGGGCTCCTGCGCGGCTGGGAGGGCGTCGACGTCGCCGAGAGCCTCACGTCGCGCATCGGGCGACCCGTCTACGTCGACAGCGAGGCGAACCTCGGCGGTCTCGCCGAGGCCCGCGAAGGAAGCTCGCGCACCGCCTCGTCGTCGGTGTTCATCCGCGTCGGGCATTCGATCAGCGCGGGACTCGTCGTCGGGGGCGACCTCTTCCACGGCGTCAACGGCAAGGCCGGCCAGATCGGGCACGTGACGCTCGACGAGAACGGCCCCATCTGCCGCTGCAGCAACCGCGGCTGCCTCGAGACCTACGCCGGCGGGCCCGCCCTGCTGTCGCTGTTCCCGCCGAGCGAGGGCATGCAGCGCATCGGCGACCTGCTGCAGGCGGCCGAGGACGGCGACGGCAGCTCCCGCCGCGTGATCGCCGACGCCGGCCGCCACATCGGCGTCGC
>JBEVLS010000185.1:0-9410 GCA_040509015.1 Microbacterium sp. | reverse complement strand
CCGAGGTTGCCGTGCAGGTCCACGGAGGGGATGCCGGCGGCGGTGAGCTGCTTGGCGAGCTTCTTGGCCTGGTGCTTCGTGCGCGTGAAGAGGATGCGGCGGCCGTGGCCCGATGCGAGGTGCTGCACGAGGGCCGACTTGTCGTCGGCGGACGTGACGAACACCCGGTGGGTCATGACGCCCTGGGGCACGCTCTCCTCGTCGACCTCGTGACGCACCTCGTTGCTGAGGAAGCGGCGGACGAGGCCGTCGACGCCGCGGTCGAGGGTCGCGCTGAACAGCATGCGCTGTCCGCCCTGCGGGGTCGCGGCGAGGATGCGCGTGACACCGGGGAGGAAACCGAGGTCGGCCATGTGGTCGGCCTCGTCGAGCACGGCGATCTCGATGCCGTCGAGCTTGGCGTAGCCCTGCTTCATGAGGTCTTCGAGGCGGCCGGGGCACGCGACGATGATGTCGACGCCGCTCTTGAGCGCCTGCTCCTGCGGGCGCTGGCTCACACCGCCGAAGATCGTGGTGACGGTCAGGCCCGCCGCGTCCGCGAGGGGGCGGATGGTCGCGGCGATCTGCGTGGCGAGCTCGCGGGTCGGTGCGAGGACGAGTCCGCGCGGGCGACCGGGGCGACGAGCCGCCGCGTTGGCGTTGGAGAGGCGCGCGACGAGCGGGAGCGCGAACGCGATGGTCTTGCCGGAGCCGGTGCGGCCGCGGCCGAGCACGTCGCGGCCGGCGAGCGAATCGGGAAGCGTGTCGCGCTGGATGGCGAACGCCTCGGTCTTGCCCTCTGCGGAGAGGACGTTGGCGAGGTTCTCGGGCACGCCGAGAGAAAGGAAGGAAGACATGGGTGCTTTCGATGGATGCAGGCGCGCGCGGGCCTTCGACGGAGTCGGGGTCCGGCAGCGCTGCGGTGATGGCGACGGCGTGGATTCACGCATCGGTTCGCCGTTCGTTCACTTCGACAGGCTCGGTGACCGGCTGGAGGCCGATCGGTGACCGGCGGATGCCGGACAAGACAGAGGAGCGTGAAGACGACGCAACGGCTCGGAAAGCCGTATCCCCACCGTAGCAGGCTCGGCCGGGAGCCGGCTGTACGCCTCTAGGGTGGAGGCATGCACGGCGAATACAAGGTCCCGGGCGGAAAGCTCGTCGTCGTCGACCTCGAGGAGCGCGACGGCCGCATCGCGGACTTCCACCTCGCAGGCGACTTCTTCCTCGAACCCGACGACGCCCTCGCCGACATCGACGCCGCGGTGAACGGCATGGCGATCGAGTCCGACGTCACGCAGATCGCCGCGGCGGTCCGCGCGGCGCTCCCCGAGGGCGCGCAGCTGCTCGGATTCACGCCCGAGTCCGTCGGCACGGCCGTGCGTCGTGCTCTCGTGACGGCGCCGGGCTGGCGCGACTTCGACTGGGAGATCGTGCACGAGAAGGCGGTCTCGCCTCGCATGAACCTCGCGCTGGACGAAGTGCTCACGTCGCGCGTCGGCGACGGGCGCCGCCGCCCGACGCTGCGCATCTGGGAGTGGGACGAATCGGCCGTCGTGATCGGCTCGTTCCAGTCGCTGCGCAACGAGGTCGATCCCGAGGGCGCGGAGCGTCACGGCTTCGACGTCGTGAGGCGCATCTCGGGCGGTGGTGCGATGCTCATGGCGGCCAACTCGATCGTGACGTACTCGCTGTACGTGCCGGCATCCCTCGTCGCGGGTCTGACCTTCGCCGATTCGTACGCGTTCCTCGACGACTGGGTGCTGCAGGCGCTGCGCTCGCTCGGCATCGAGGCCACCTACCAGCCGCTCAACGACATCGCATCGCCTCAGGGCAAGATCGGCGGCGCCGCACAGAAGCGGCTCGCCAACGGCGGCGTGCTCCATCACGCGACCCTCAGCTACGACATGGACGGTCAGGTCATGACCGAGGTGCTGCGGATCGGCCGCGAGAAGCTCAGCGACAAGGGCACGACGTCGGCGGCGAAGCGCGTCGACCCGCTCCGGCGGCAGTCCGGCCTCAGCCGCGACGCGATCATCGAGCGGTTCATCGAGACCTTCGCGAAGCTCTACGGGGCGGTGCCCGGCGCGATCTCCGACGACGAGTACGCCGAGGCGGAAGCCCTCGTCGAGAGCAAGTTCGCCACCGACGCGTGGCTGCGTCGCGTGCCGTGACGGATGCCGCGGACCCCGACGCGGTCGCGCTCCCGGAGTTCGTCCCCGTCCCCGAGGCGGTCGCGGTCCCCGAGTTCTCCCCGGTCCCTGAGTCCGGCCCGGTCCCTGACCCCGGCCCGGTCCCTGAGCCAAGTGCGGTCCCTGAGCCTGTCGAAGGGCGCGTCGAGATCCACCACGGCGACAACCTGGAGGTGATCAGCGCGTTCCCCGATGCGTCGTTCACCCTCATCTACCTCGACCCGCCGTTCAACACCGGCCGAACCCGCGAGCGCGCGCTCGAGACGGCGACCGCTCCGAAGGACGAGCGCCACGCCTCGGCGGTGGTCCGGCGGGGATTCCACGGGCGCGAGTACGAGAGGCTCCGAGGCGACCTGCGCGCCTACGACGATCGGTTCGACGACTACTGGGGGTTCCTCGAGCCCCGCCTCGAAGAGGCCTGGCGGCTGCTCGCCGATGACGGCACCCTCTACCTGCACCTCGATTACCGCGAGGCCCACTACGCGAAGGTGCTGCTGGACGCCCTGTTCGGGCGCGAGCGGTTCCTCAACGAGCTCATCTGGTCGTACGACTACGGCGCGAAGTCCAGACGCCGCTGGCCGACGAAGCACGACACGATCCTCGTGTACGTGAAGGACCCGGACCGCTACTGGTTCGACTCCGAGGCGGTCGATCGCGAGCCCTACATGGCGCCGGGCCTGGTCACGGCCGAGAAGGCCGCGCGGGGCAAGCTGCCCACCGACGTGTGGTGGCACACGATCGTGCCGACGACGGGCCGCGAGAAGACGGGGTATCCCACCCAGAAGCCCGAAGGGATCCTGCGCAGGATCGTCCAGGCGTCGAGTCGGCCAGGAGACCGCGTGCTCGACTTCTTCGCCGGGAGCGGCACGACGGGCGCCGTCGCGTCGCGTCTCGGACGCCATGCGGTGCTGGTCGACGCGAATGCCGGGGCGGTCGAGGTCATGAGACGGCGGATGCCGCACGCCCGCGTCGACGGTGGGATCTGAACGGGAAAACGTTCCCCTGCGGCATCCGAACGGCCATAGGCTCGACCCATGCGATTCGGAACCTTCATTCCCCAGGGCTGGCGCTTCGACCTCGTCGGCATCGAGCCGGCAGAGCAGTGGAACGTCATGCGCTCGCTCGCCCAGCGCGCCGACGCGGGTGCCTGGGAGACCCTCTTCGTCTACGACCACTTCCACACGACGCCGATCCACAGCGAAGAGGCGACGCACGAGGCGTGGACGCTGCTGGCGGCGTTCGCGGCATCCACCGACCGCATCCGACTCGGCCAGATGTGCACGTGCATGAGCTACCGCAACCCGGCGTATCTCGCGAAGGTCGCCGCGACCGTCGACCTCGTCTCCGGAGGCCGCGCCGACGTCGGCATCGGCGGCGGCTGGTACGAGCACGAGTGGCGTGCGTACGGCTACGGATTCCCGCCGATCAAGGAGCGGCTGGGGCGCCTCCGCGAGGGCGTGGAGATCATGCACCAGGCGTGGACGACCGGGTCGGCCACGCTCGACGGCGAGTACTACCAGGTCGACGGAGCGATCGTCCAGCCCCGCCCGCTGAGCGGTGACATCCCGCTGTGGATCGCGGGCGGCGGTGAGAAGGTGACGCTGCGCATCGCGGCGAACTACGCGACGTACACGAACTACTCCGCCGACGTCGACGAGTTCGACCGCAAGAGCGAGATCCTGCGTGCGCACTGCGACGACCTCGGCCGCGACTTCGGCGAGATCACGCGCTCGGCGTCGTTCAACACGATCGTCGGGGCCACCGAGGCCGAGGCGCACGACCGGCTCGCCCAGGTCAAGGCGCGACTGCTGCCGCACCTCGGGCAGGAGCGGGCGGACGCGCTCGAGCGGGACTACCTCGCGTCTCCGGGATTCGGCACGCCCGAGCAGGTGTCGGAGCGGCTCGCCGAACTCGCCGGACACGGGCTGGGATACGCGATCCACTACTTCCCCGAGGCCGCCTACGACGTCAGCGGCGTGGAGCTCTTCGAGCGCGAGGTCATCCCCGCGCACGGCTGACGCCCGCGGCCCGCACGCCTGATCGGCGGGTCCGGGGCGCGAAATCATAGACACTACCCAGGCACCACCCAGCGAATCAAGAGTCTGGTGTGGGGCGGGTTTTGCGCTTAGCATCCCCCTCATCGACGGGCGCGCCCAGGCATCCCAGGTCTCACGCGGCCCTCGCTGACAAGAGGAGTGCCATGAGCAATTCCGCACGCCGTCACACTCGCGCCCTCATCGTGGGCGCAGCCGTGGCGGGTCTGCTGATCACCGCGATCGCGGGGCCGGCCTCGGCCGCCCCGGAACCGCCGGACTTCACGGCGACGACGCTGACACCGGACGGCGAGCCCATCACGGGTGCGAAGTCGGCATCGGGTCAGCTCGCCGAGAGCGACGCCGAACTGGTGGCGAGAACGGATGCCGCGTCGGTCGCCGTCCTCGTCAAGGTCGACGTGGATCCGGTCGCGTCCTATGCGGGCGGGGTCGACGGCTATGCCGCGACGAGCCCCGAGGTGACCGGCACGGCGATCGCGGACGGCAGCGCGGCGATCACGGCCTATGCGGCGTATGTCGAGGCCGAGATCGCAGCGGCGCAGGCGGAAGCCGCCGCCCTCATCCCCGGTGCGCGCATGATCGCGACGTACTCCACCGTGTACGGCGGCTACGCCATGGCGATCCCGGCCAACCGCGCGAAGGACCTCCTCGCTCTCGGCTCGGTCGCGGCCGTGCAGTCCAACGAGCTGCGAGCGGCGTCGGCGGGGACGCCGACCCCCACGCCGACGGTCGGCGCGTCGACCCCGACGGCCAGCCCCTCGGCGACCCCGAGCGCGACGGCGGAGCCGACCGCGACGCCCACGCCGACCCCGAGCGCGACCACGGACTCGAGCACGGCGAAGAAGGCTCCGTCGACCCCGGCGGTGCCGCCCGCGAACAACGTGGAGCTGCCGCCGACCACTCCGGCGCCCGACGCCGACGCGACGACCTTCATCGGCGCCGACAAGGTGTGGCCGAGCCTCGGAGGACGTGACAAGGCGGGCGCCGGCATCATCGTCGGCGTCATCGACTCGGGCATCTGGCCCGAGCACCCGATGCTCCAGGACAACGGCATCCCCACACCCGCGGGCGGCCCCTGGGGCTGCGAGTTCGGCGACGGCTCGGTCGGCGCGCCGTTCACGTGCAACGACAAGCTCGTCGGCGCCTACGCGTTCCTCGACACGTACCAGATGATGCAGGGCGCCGACCTTCCGGGCGAGTACTGCTCGGCGACGTCGTGCTCGGCACGCGACGCCGACGGACACGGTACGCACACCGCGACCACCGCGGCCGGCAGCTACGTCCCGTCCGCGACGATCTTCGGCGTCGACCGCGGCGCGATCAGCGGTGTCGCCCCGGGCGCGTCGGTCATCGCGTACCGCGCGCTCGCCGAGCAGGGCGGTTACGAAGGCGACCTCCTGGCTGCGATCGGACAGTCGATCCTCGACGGCGTCGACGTGATCAACTACTCCATCAGCGGCAGCCAGAACCCCTACGACGCCGTGGAGCTCGCGTTCCTCGACGCGTTCGCCGCGGGCGTGACCGTGAACTCCTCGGCCGGCAACTCCGGTCCCGGCGCGTCGACGCTCGACCACGCCAGCCCATGGACGACCACGGTCGCCGCCTCGACGTCGGACCGCGCCTTCACCTCGGCGCTCGTCCTGACGGGCGCGGACGGCGCGACCTACGTCAAGGCGGGCACGACGATCACCGCCGGCACCACCGGCACCGTCGTCCAGACGAAGGACGTCGCCGGCTACGCCGGCACCGAGTACTGCGACGAGCCGTTCGCGGCCGGATCGCTCGTCGGCAAGGTCGTCGTCTGCGTCCGCGGTGGCGCGAACAGCGGCGGTCGTGTCGAGAAGGGCTACTTCGCCTCGCTCGGCGGGGCGGCGGGCATGATCCTCATCAACCCCACTCCGCAGGATCTGCAGACCGACAACCACTGGCTGCCGGCGATCCAGCTCGAGGGCCCGAACGACGAGCTCCTCGCGTTCCTCGCGGCGAACCCCGGTGCGTCGGCGACATGGGCCGCGGGCACCGCGACGGTCTCGCCGGGTGACGTCATGGCGGCGTTCAGCTCGCGTGGTCCGGTCGGCGACTTCCTCAAGCCCGACATCACGGCGCCGGGCGTGCAGGTCATCGCCGGTCTCACGCCGACGCCGGTGAGCATCACCAGCGGCCCTCCGGGTGAGCTCTACCAGGCGATCGCGGGCACGTCGATGTCGGCACCGCACGCGGCGGGCGTCTCGGCGCTCGTCAAGGCGGCCCACCCGACGTGGACGCCGGGTCAGATCAAGTCCGCTCTCATGACGTCGTCGCTGCAGGACGTCACGAACGTCGACGGGTCCACCGCCGGGGTGTTCGACCGCGGCGCGGGCTCCATCCGCGCCGACCGGGCGATCTCGCCGGTGCTGACGATCAGCGAGACCGCGTCCGACTTCACCGCCAGCGCGACCGACGAGCTGCACCGCATCGACCTCAACATCCCGAGTGTCTACGTCGACCCGCTCCCGGGCGCGGTCGCGACCGAGCGCACGGTCACCAACGTCAGCGGCAAGACGCAGCAGTTCAGCGTCAAGGCGACCGGTGCCGACGGACTGCGGATCACGGTGGTCCCGTCCACCTTCTCGCTCGCCCCGGGCAAGTCACGCGACCTCAAGATCGTGCTCGACGCGCTCCAGGCTCCTGAGGGATGGCACGAGGGCCAGATCACGATCACGCCGCGCTCCGGCAACAAGGTCGTGCTCCCCGTCGCGGCGAACGTCGGCGAGGCCGACGTGACGTTCTCGCAGACGTGCGACCCGACCACGATCAAGATCCTCAAGACCACGACCTGCACGGTCACGGCGGCGAACTACCTGCCGGTGCCGGTCGAGGCCAAGATCGACGTCGCGGCCAACCCGCTCCTGCAGGTGCGGTCGGTGACGGCTCCCGCGAAGAAGACGGCGCTGGGCGCGAAGTGGAGCGGCACCCTGTCGCCCGCGCTTCCGCCGACGGTCCAATCCGTGGCGGTCGTGCCTGAGAGCTCGCCCGCGGGCTACCTCCCGCTGAGCGCACTCGGAGTGGCGACGACGCCGATCGGCGACGAGCAGCTCGTGAACTTCACTGTTCCGTCGTTCAGCTACGGCGCCGAGGTGTACTCGCGTCTCGGCATCGATTCGAACGGCTACCTGGTGGTGGGCGGCGGCACGGCCGCGGACCACAACTTCGAGCCCAACGGCCTGCCGAACCCGGTGCGGCCGAACAACGTGCTCGCTCCGCTGTGGACCGACCTGAACCCCGGTGCGGCGGCGGCCGACGCGGGTGTTCGCGTCGGAACGATCGGCGACGGAACGACCACCTGGATCGTGGTCGAGTGGGACCGCGTGCCCACCTTCATGGGCAATGCGACGAACACGTTCCAGGTGTGGATCCAGACGGGCGCCACGGAGGGGATCTCGTACACGTACGGTGCCCCGGCGGTCGGCGACACGGCCAGCGCGGTCGCGGTCGGCGCCGAGAACCGCGACGGATCCAGCGGTGCGCAGCTCGCCGCGCTGCCGACCACGTCGGACGAGGTGCTCGTCACGACGGCGCCGCCCACCGCGGGCGGTACGGTGACGTTCGACTACACCCTCCGGGGCCTCCTGTGGGGAACGTGGTCGACGTTCGCGACGCTGCAGTCGGATCTGCTGCGGACGATCCCGGCCGAGCAGACGAAGATCACGGTCAAGTAGCAGTGCACGACGGAGGGGATGCCGCAGCCCTCGGCATCCCCTCCGCTGCGTGTCGACTCCGTGTCAGACGAGCGAGCGGACGCTCGCGTAGCCGTCGGCGGCGACGTCGACAGCGGATGCCGGTCCGCCGAAGATCCGCGTCACACCCGGCGCGGATGCCCATGTCGGCCAGCCGGGATCGCCGTCGCGGACGAACTCGGCGGCGGAGCCGTGGAGCGCGGCGGCGAGGCCCCGCGGAGGTGCGTCGCCGGCGATCGCGGTGGCCCCCGTGGCGTCGAGGCAGTCGAACCAGAACGGGACGTCGAGGCAGTGCAGCGACCAGCGCCGGGTCGGCGACGGCCACGAGAACCGGTAGACCCACGTCGGTGCTGCGCCGCGCGCGTCGGCGACCCGGACGACGGTGCGACGGAAGACGACGTCCGTTGCGTAGCGTCCGACGAGCGCCGCCGTGCCCTTGCGGCGCTGCTGAGCGTTGTCGGCGAGGTAGGCCCGGCGCACCGTCCGGGGGACGGCGATGCGGCCGAGCACGAGCGACGGCGGGATGACGCGAAGGAGCGCGGCGGCGGAATCCGTCGACATCGTGAACTCGTCGTCGGTCGTCCCCAGGACCAGCGGCTTGTCGGCGCCGATCCCGGCGGCGAGCGATTCCAGAGTCGGACGCGTCAGCAGGTCGCCGTCGATCACCGGCCCCCACGGCAGCCCGTCGTCGAGCAGGGCGACGACGCCGGCCAGCCGGTCGTTCGAATCCGTCGACGTCGCCTTCTCCTGGAGTCGGTGCAGCTCCGCCTCGTCCACCGACGCGAAGCCGTCGCGCGTCGGTGCGACACCGGCCAGGTTCGCGAGCTTCGCGGCGAACGTCGCCGCGCGCTCCGCCGGCACATCCGTGAGGGCGGACGAGAGTGCCCACGCCGCGTGGAACAGGTGCTGGGCCGCCGGCATCCCGAGCAGTGTCAGCACCGCGCCGCCGCCGGCGGACTGCCCGGCGATCGTGACGCGGTCGGGGTCTCCGCCGAAGGCCGCGATGTTGGCCTGCACCCATTCGAGCGCGGCGAGCCAATCGCGCACCCCGCGATTCGAGGGCGCGCCCGGTATGCGCCCGAACCCGTCGAAGCCGAGCCGGTACGAGATGGTCACGGTCACGACGCCGTCCCGGTTGAACGCGCGACCGTCGTACCACGGGCTCGCGGGCGAACCCGAGATGTAGGCCCCGCCGTGGATCCACACGAGGACGGGGAGCTGCGCCCGCGCGTCGCCGGGGGCGGGCGTGAAGACGTTGACGTTGAGCGTGTGCTCGCCGGGGATCGACGGCTCGGGGATCAGCGTGATGCCCTGATCGCCCCGCTGAGCCGTCGCCCCGAACGCCAGCGCGTCGCGCACGCCGTCCCACGGCGCGGGCGGTTCGGGTGCCGCGAAGCGCAGCGCGCCGACGGGCGCCTGGGCGAAGGGGATCCCGAGGAACGCCGCGGACGCATCGCGCCATCGACCGC
>JBEVLS010000184.1:0-7387 GCA_040509015.1 Microbacterium sp. | reverse complement strand
ACGTGCGACGGGTGGGAGTCGTAGGCGTCGTAGGCGTCCTGATCGGCGAACACCATCGTGAACTGATGGGTGAGGTCGCTCTTGGCGCTCACCTGCGCGTTGACCGCGAACTCCGTCACACCGGGGATCGCGGTCAGCGTCTCGCGTCCTGTCGCGAGGAAGTCCGCCTCCTCTGCGGAGCCGGCGGGGTGGACGAGTCGGAAGACGACGGTGTGCTGGATGCTCATGGTGCCGTCATCCTCGCAGGTGCGGACCGGACCGTGTGCCGTCCGGGGCGGACCGCAGCCTCATGACCCTCCGTGACGCGCCGCGCGGTTTGTAGCACCCGCGTAACACGGGCGAGACAATGACCGGGTTGACTGACGGCAGGACGGCGACGGATGCCGCACCCACCAGCACCCGGGGAGGGCGACCCATGAGATTCCGGCCCCTGCGAGCGTCATCGACGCCCACGGCGGAGCTTCCGCCTGTGCCCGATCCGCCATCGACGATGCGCGCGGTCGTCTTCGATGCCGCGGGCGACCCGTCGGTCCTGCACGAATCGACGGTTCCGGTCCCCGCGCCGGTGCTCAGCGAGCTCCTCGTGCGCGTGGTCGCCGCGGGCATCAACCCGATCGACGCGAAGACCCGGTCGGGGCGAGGCGTCTCGGGCCAGATCCCCGCGCTCCCGTCGACGCTCGGCTTCGACTTCAGCGGCGTGGTGGTGCGGGCACCCTACGAGTCGCACCCCCTTCAGCCCGGCACGCCGGTCTTCGGCATGGCGTCGTTCCCCCGCTCGGGCGGAACGTACGCCGAATACGCCGTCGTCCCGTCGCTGTCGGTCGCGCGCAAGCCGACCTCGCTGTCGCATGTCGAGGCGGCGGGCGTTCCGCTCGCGGCCCTGACCGCCTGGGGGCTCGTCGTCGAGACGGCGCACGCGCACGAAGGCCAGCGCGTCCTGATCCACGCGGGCGGCGGTGGCGTCGGGCATTTCGCCGTCCAGCTGGCCGCGTACTTCGGTGCGCACGTCACGGCGACCGGCTCGGGCCCGAACACCGCGTGGCTGCGCGAGCTCGGAGCATCCGTGGTCATCGACTACAACACGAGCCGGTTCGAGGACGTCATCGCCGATGTCGACGTCGTCATCGACCTCGTCGGCAACGACCACGACCGCACCGGTGAGCGATCGCTGCGCGTGCTGCGACCGGGCGGCCTCTACATCGTCGTGCCGACCGGATCATGGCCCGAGTACGCCGAGGCCGCCGAGGCGGCAGGCGTCCGCTCGACCTCGTACAAGGTCGTCCCCGACGGGGGCGCACTCGCCACGGTCGGGCGCCTGCTCGAATCGGGGGCTGTGCAGGTCTACGTCGACAAGGTGTTCGATCTGGCGGATGCCGCCGCCGCGCACAGGGCGCTCGAAGAGGGCCACACGCGGGGCAAGATCGTCCTGCGCGTCAGCGACGACTGATCCGCGCCGCGGGGCGCTGAGAGAACCGGGACGCGGCCCTCAGAGGGTGAGCACGCGGCGCCCCTCGGCGACGATCTCGTCGGCGATCGCGTCCAGCAGCGGCGAGCGGAGGTTCCACTGCTGCCAGTACAGCGGCACGTCGATCGGCGGTCCGCCGAGCGCGACGAGTTCGCCGCCGGCCAGCGCCTCCCTCGATTGGAAGGTCGGCAGGAGCGCCCACCCGAGACCGAGCCGCGTCGCGGCGGCGAAATCGTTCGACGCCGGGACGTAGTGCCGCGGCGGCTCGGCGCCGTCGACGCCGTGCGCGGCGAGCCATTGCGACTGCAGGTCGTCCCGGCGGTCGAAGTCGATGAGCGGCGCGGCAGCGAGCGATGCGCCGTCGACGCCGCCTTCGAACCAGCGCGCGGCGTACGCGGGCGTGGCCACCGCCTCGTACCGCATCGCCCCGAGAGTGCTCACGCGGCATCCGGCCACCGGTGTCGCCCGCGACGTCACAGCCCCCATCACGGTGCCCGATTCGAGCAGTCCCGCCGTGAAGTCCTGATCGTCGCGGTGCAGTTCGAACACGATCGGATGCCGCTCCTGCAGGCGGACGAGAGGGCCCAGGAACCACGTCGCGAGCGAGTCCGCGTTGACGGCGAGCGCGACGGACGTGCGAACGCCGCCCCCGGGATCGGCACCGAGCTCGACCAGGGTGTCGTGCTCGAGCAGCGCGGCCTGGCGCGCGAGCCGCACGACCGCCGTGCCCGCCTCGGTGACTCGTGCGGGCTTGGACCGCACGAGCACCGTGCGCCCCGCGATCTGCTCGAGCGCCTTCACTCGTTGACTGACCGCGGACGGGGTGATGTGCAGGCGGCGGGCAGCGGCATCCAGCGTCCCCTCGTCGACGATCGCGGCGAGCGTCTCGGCCAGCTCGAACGGTATGCGCATAGTAAGCCAGGCTAATGCATCGGTAGAATGCATAGCTGGACTGACCCTAGGTCGCGCCCTAGCGTTGACCTGTGCTCACCCCCCTGCTCGCCGGCATCGGCCTCGGCTTCTCGCTCATCATCGCGATCGGCGCTCAGAACCTGTTCGTGCTGCGCCAAGGGCTGCGCCGAGAGCACGTCGTGCTCGTCGCGGCGATCTGCGCGGTGTCGGATGCCGCGCTCATCGCTCTGGGCGTATCAGGCGTCGGGCTCGTGCTCGGCGCGGTCCCGTGGCTCATCGACGTCGTGCGCTGGGCCGGGGCGGCGTTCCTCGTCGTGTACGGACTGCTCGCCGCGAAGCGCGCCTGGAGGCCGAGCGGGGCAGCGCTGGGGGCGGAAGCCGGCGAGGCTGCGCCCGCATCCGCGTCGGAGGGCGGCGTCGCCACGCGCACCCGCGCGCTGCCGGTCGCCCTCACCGTGCTCGCCCTCACCTGGCTCAACCCGCATGTCTACCTCGACACGGTGTTCCTGCTGGGCACGGTCGCCAACACGCACGGAGACGGACGCTGGTGGTTCGCCGCCGGCGCGATGGCGGCGAGCGTCGTGTGGTTCTTCGGCCTCGCGATCGGTGCCCGCTACCTGAGCCGCTGGCTGTCGACGCCGAGGGCGTGGCGCATCCTCGACGGTGTGATCGCGATCGTCATGATCGCGCTCGGGATCTCGCTCGTCCTCCCCCACTGACCGCCGGTCAGCCGTCGATCTGCTCCTTGCGAGCGAGGACGAGCGCCCGCACGACGTCGTCGGGAAGGGGATGCTCGGGCTGGAACCGGATCGTGCCCTTATCGACGCCCGTTCCGGGCTCCGCCCTCACCGCGTCGGCGACCGCCGCAACGGCTGCGGGGCTGAACGGATAGACGCCGATGTGCTTCTTGGCGCGCATCACCGAGATGAGCGGCTTCCCGCGATAGACCAGCGCCGGCATCCCGTAGCCGAGACCCTGTTCGGCGTCCGGAACCTCCGCGCGCGCGATGGCGTAGATGCGCTCGATCGGCGACCGGTCGGCGGGATCGAGTCCCGCGAGCAGGTCATCCACGGTTCCCATGGCGGCATTCTGCACCCGATCGGGCACGATGGTGGCATGAAGCGCGTGCACGTCGCCGTGGAAGGCGAGGTCCAGGGGGTCGGCTATCGCTACACGCTGCGCATGGTCGCCGACGAGTCCGGCGTCGCCGGGTGGGTGCGAAACCGCCGCGACGGCTCGGTCGAGGCCGAACTCGAGGGCGCCGACGATGCGGTCGACGGCGTGCTCGCCTGGATGGCGCAGGGTCCTCCGGGTTCGCGGGTCGAGGCCGCGACCGTGACGGATGCCGCGCCCTCCGGCGAGCGCGGGTTCGAGGTGCGCGCCACGGCGTGACGGGCGGACTCAGTCCAGCGGGCGGAGGATCCGGTCGAGGAATCGCTGCGTGCGCTCCTCGCGCGGCGCGGTGAAGATCTGCGAGGGGTGACCGCGCTCGACGACCGCGCCGTGGTCGAGGAACAGCACGAGGTCGGCAGCCTGACGGGCGAAGGCCAGCTCGTGGGTGACGAGCACCATCGTCCAGCCCTCCTCGGCGAGCTCCTTGATGACTTTGAGCACCTCGCCGACGAGTTCGGGGTCGAGCGCACTGGTCGGCTCGTCGAACAGCAGCAGGTCGGGCTTGAGCGCCAGTGCGCGGACGATCCCGACGCGCTGCTGCTGCCCACCCGACAGCTGATGCGGGTAGGCGTCGCGCTTCTCGGCCAGTCCGACGCGCTCCAACAGGGCGACACCCTCGGCGACCGCCTGCTCTTTGGGCACCCCCTGCACCTGGACCGGACCCTCGATGACATTCTCGAGCACGGTCTTGTGCGGGAAGAGGTTGTGGTGCTGGAAGACCATGGCCGATCGGTCGCGCAGCGCCGAGCGGTCGGCCTTGCGGACGCCCGCGGAGAAGTCGATCGCAGGGCCGCCGTCGACCGTGATCGTGCCGGCATCC
The DNA here is from genome assembly GCA_040509015.1 of Microbacterium sp. Lineage (GTDB taxonomy): Bacteria > Actinomycetota > Actinomycetes > Actinomycetales > Microbacteriaceae > Microbacterium. The sequence continues at coordinate 3,017 of JBEVLS010000184.1, read as the reverse complement.
GGTGTCTCGAGCCCGTTGAGCGAGCGCAGCACCGTCGTCTTGCCCGAGCCGCTCGGCCCGATCAGCACGAGCACCTCGCCGCGCCGGAGGTCGAGGTCGATGCCGCGGAGCACCTCGTTGTCGCCGAAGCTCTTTCGCAGCCCGCGCGCCTCGAGAAGGATCGAGCCTCCTTCGACGGGCGGGGGCGCGAGCGGGTCGTCAGTGTGCGACATAGCGGTCGAGCCTCTTCTCCAGGATGTTCTGGCCCGTCGAGAGCACGAGGCAGAAGATCCAGTAGATCAGAGCCGCCTCGAGGTAGACGACGAGCACTTCCAGGCTGAACGCGGCGATCTCCTGCGCGCGACGGAAGAGCTCGGTCACCAGGATGAGGGATGCGAGCGACGTGTCCTTCACCAGCGAGATGAAGGTGTTGGACAGAGGAGGAACGGAGACGCGCGCGGCCTGGGGCAGGATGATCCGCACGAGCGAGCGACGTGGCGACATCCCGATCGTGTACGCGGCCTCCCACTGCCCCTTCGGGACCGACAGGATCGCGGCGCGGATCACCTCGGCCGCATACCCGCCGACGTTCAGCGAGAACGCGATGATGGCGCTCGGCCAGGGGTCGACGACCAGCCCGATCGCGGGCAGCCCGTAGAAGATCACGAAGAGCTGCACGAGCAGGGGCGTGCCGCGTATCGCGGAGATGTAGAACCGCGCGATCCCCGACAGCACCCGGTTCTTCGAGATCCTCAGCAGCGCCACCCCGAGCGCGATCAGGAGGCCGAGGGCGAACGAGATCAGCGCGAGCGGGATGGTCCCCGTCAGTCCGGCGAGCAGGAGCGGCCAGAACGACGAGACGACGAGGTCCCAGATGGTCTGATCCATCAGGATCGCCGCCCGTCAGTCATCACTGCGAGACGTCTGCGCCGAAGTACTTCTCGCTGATCTCGGCGAGCACGCCTTCTTCGCGGAGCTCGGCGAGTGCATCGTCGACGGCCGCCACGAGGGCGGTCTTGTCCTTCGCGAAGGCGAATGCGTTGTACGCCGGGTCGTCGGTCTCGGCGGCGATCTTCAGACCGGTCGGGCCGTTGGTCTTCTCGTAGTCGAGGAACGTCAGGTTGTCGTTGACGGTGGCGTCCACACGACCCTGATCCAGCAGCGCGACGGCCTGTGCCCAGCCCTCGACGGCTTCGACGTTCGCGCCGTTCTCCTGGGCGAGCTCGTACCAGTTGCTGGTGAGCGACTGCGCCGTGGTCTTGCCGGCGAGGTCGGCGAAGCTCGTGATCGAGTCGTCGTCCTCCTTGACCACGATGACCCCGGGCGAGACCGTGTACGGCTCGCTGAAGAGATACTTCTCTTCACGCTCGGGGTTGATGGAGACCTGGTTGGCGATCACGTCGGAGCGGCCCGAGTCCAGGCCCGCGAAGATCGCGTCCCACTGGGTCTCCTGGTACTCCACCTCGAGGCCGAGCTTCTCGGCGACGGCCTCGATGATCTCGACGTCGTAGCCGACGAGGGGGCCGGAGCCGTCTTCGTGGTAGGTGAAGGGGCGGTAGGTGCCCTCTGTGGCGACGGTGAGGGTGCCCGGCGTGGCGAGACCGTAGTCGTCGCCCGCGGCGTCGCTGCCCGTCGGGGCTGCCGTGCCCCCGCTGCAGGCCACGAGCGGGGCTGCCAGAGCGGCGATGACGGCGAGGGTGAGGATGCGGCGGCGTGCCATGGTGACTCCTGTGGTGCGTCGGCGGGTGGCCGAGGGGCGGTGCGGGCCGGTGGGCCGAACATCAACGCTAACCCGTGCATCGCCGAACCAGGCGACAGATGTTGCACGGCGTCACACTCCGCCGCGGTGCCGTGCACGACGAAGGGCCCCACCCGCAGGTGAGGCCCTTCGCACGGAGCGCTTACAGCGCGTTGACGTCCAGCGGGATGCCGGGGCCGAACGTGGTCGACACGGCGCCCTTCTGGATGTAACGGCCCTTGGAGCTCGAGGGCTTCAGACGCACGATCTCTTCGAGAGCGGCGGCGAAGTTCTCGTCGAGCTGCTCAGCCGTGAACGATGCCTTGCCCACGACGAAGTGCACGTTGGCGTGCTTGTCGACGCGGAACTCGATCTTTCCGCCCTTGATCTCCTCGACGGCCTTGGCCGGGTTGGGGGTGACGGTGCCGGTCTTCGGGTTGGGCATGAGGCCGCGGGGGCCGAGCACCTTTCCGAGACGACCGACCTGACCCATGAGCTCGGGGGTCGAGACGGCTGCGTCGAAGTTGGTCCACCCGCCGGCGACCTTCTCGATGAGCTCGGCGCCGCCGACCTCATCCGCACCCGCGGCGATCGCGGCCTCAGCGGCCGGACCCGTCGCGAACACGATGACACGGGCGGTCTTGCCCGTGCCGTGCGGGAGGATGACGGTGCCGCGCACCATCTGGTCGGCCTTGCGGGGGTCGACAGCGAGCTTCAGCGCGACCTCGACGGTCGAGTCGAACTTCGACGAACCGGTCTCCTTCGCGAGGACGACGGCCTCGGTCGGAGTGTAGAACTTGTCGTCCGCGATCTTCGCGGCGGCGGCCTGGTAGGCCTTGGACTTGGTAGCCATATTCCCTATCCCCCTCAGTCCTCGACCGTGATGCCCATGGAACGGGCGGTGCCGGCGATGATCTTCGAGGCTGCCTCGATGTCGTTCGCGTTCAGGTCGGGCTGCTTGGCCTCGGCGATCTGGCGAACCTGGTCCTTGGTCAGCTTGGCGACCTTGACCGTGTGGGGCGTCTTGGAGCCCTTCGCGACGCCGGCGGCCTTCTTGATGAGCTCCGCGGCGGGCGGGGTCTTCAGGATGAACGTGAAGCTGCGGTCCTCGTAGACGGTGATCTCTACGGGGATGACGTTGCCGCGCTGCGACTCGGTCGCGGCGTTGTACGCCTTGCAGAACTCCATGATGTTGACGCCATGCTGACCGAGCGCGGGGCCGATCGGCGGCGCCGGGTTGGCTGCACCGGCGTTGATCTGAAGCTTGATCAGGCCGGTCACCTTCTTCTTCGGTGCCATT
>JBEVLS010000183.1:0-7777 GCA_040509015.1 Microbacterium sp. | reverse complement strand
TGCTGTGGCTGTGCGTGCTGTACTTCATCCTTCCGCTGTGGTGGCTGTTCGTCTCGTCGACCAAGGACAACTCCGCGCTGTTCTCGACGTTCGGCATGTGGTTCGGCGGAGAATTCTCGCTCTTCGACAACCTTCAGACGCTGTTCACGATCCGCGACGGCATCTTCTCGCGCTGGCTGCTCAACACGCTCTACTACTCCGTCGTCTCGGCGGTCGGAGCGACCGCGCTGTCGGCGATGGCCGGCTACGCGTTCGCGAAGTACGACTTCCCCGGCAAGAAGGTGCTCTTCAGCGCCACCCTCGGCGCGATCATGATCCCGTTGACGGCGCTGGCGCTGCCGACCTACCTGCTCTTCTCGCAGGCCGGTCTCACCGATACGCCGTGGGCCGTCATCATCCCGTCGCTCGTGAGCCCGTTCGGGGTCTACCTGATGCGGGTGTACGCGGCGGACGCGATCCCCGACACCCTGATCGAGGCGGCCAGGGTCGACGGGGCGGGGGAGTTCCGCATCTTCGCGCAGGTGGGTCTTCGCCTTCTCGGGCCCGGCCTGGTGACGGTGTTCCTGTTCTCTCTCGTGGCCACCTGGAACAACTACTTCCTGCCGCTCATCATGCTCAACAGCTCCGATCTCTACCCGATCACGGTGGGCCTGGCGCAGATCCAGTCCGCGGCCTCTGCGGGCGGCGGGTCGCAGGCGCTGTTCTCGACGGTGATCACAGGCTCGTTCGTCTCGATCCTGCCGCTGATCATCGCGTTCCTGTTCCTCCAGCGGTACTGGCAGTCGGGTCTGGCGACCGGAAGCGTGAAGGGCTGACCCGTGGCGCAGCAGCACACCTCGTTCGAGATCGGCGACGAGGACTTCCTCCTCGACGGCGAGCCGTTCCGCATCCTGTCCGGAGCGATCCACTACTTCCGGGTGCATCCCGACCAGTGGGCCGACCGCATCCGCAAGGCGCGGCTCATGGGACTGAACACCATCGAGACGTACGTCGCGTGGAACGCCCACGAGCCTCGGCGGGGCGAATGGGACGCCACCGGGTGGAACGACCTCGGCGGGTTCCTCGACGCCGTCGCCGCCGAGGGCATGCACGCGATCGTCCGCCCGGGGCCGTACATCTGCGCCGAGTGGACGAACGGGGGTCTTCCCGTATGGCTGACGGGGGATGCCGGCATCGGCCTCCGCCGATCCGAGCCGCGATATCTCGCCGAGGTCGGGCGCTTCCTCGACCACGTCTACGACATCGTCGCACCCCGGCAGATCGACCGCGGCGGCAACGTCATCCTCGTGCAGATCGAGAACGAGTACGGCGCGTACGGGTCCGACAAGGAGTACCTGGCGGAACTCGTGCGCATGACCCGGCAGGCGGGCATCACGGTGCCCCTCACGACGGTCGACCAGCCGCAGCCCGCGATGCTCCGGGACGGCAGCCTCCCCGGGGTGCACCTCACCGCGTCGTTCGGCTCGCGCTCGGTCGAACGGCTCGGAACACTCCGCGAGTTCCAGCCCACGGGACCCCTGATGTCGATGGAGTTCTGGGACGGGTGGTTCGACTGGTGGGGCGGGCATCACCACACGACGGATGCGCGTGCCGCGGCCGACGACCTCGATCAGCTCCTGGCGATGGGCGCCTCGGTGAACTTCTACATGTTCCACGGCGGCACGAACTTCGGGCTCACCAACGGCGCGAACGACAAGGGACGCTACCGTCCCATCACGACGTCGTACGACTACGACGCCCCGCTCGACGAGGCCGGCGATCCGACGGAGAAGTACTACGCCTTCCGCGACGTCATCGCCCGGTACTCCGCGGTCCCCGACGAGGTTCCGGCCTCCGCGGTCGCGGCACCGGGGTTCTCCGTCGCCGTCGACTGCGGTGGTGACTGGACGCACTTCGCCGACGAGTCGGTCGCGATCCATTCGTCGCCGCCCACCTTCGAACAGCTCGGGTACGACGGGGCGCTCGTCCGGTACGCGGCCGACCTGCCGTCGCAGGCGTTCGCCTCGGGGTCGGCGGTCCTGCGTGTCGACGAGGTGCGAGACCGCGCGTGGGTACGGGTCGACGGGGTGACGGTGGGCAGGCTCGATCGCGCCCAGCACGCGGCATCCCTCGTCGTGCCCGAAGGCAGCCTCGTCGAGCTGCTCGTCGAGGACCAGGGACGCGTCAACTACGACGTGCGCATCGGCGAGGAGAAGGGGCTCATCGGCACCGCGACGATCGGCGGGCACCCGCTGACCGGCTGGCGGGCGGCGCCGGTCGACGTCGAGAGCGCGGCCAGGGCTCAGCTCGATGCCCCCCGGGATCCGGCGAGCGCGTGCGAGGTCGGTCCGGTGGCGCTGCACGGCACCTTCGCGCTGGACGCGGCATCCGATCTGTTCCTCGACACCTCCGGGTGGACGGACGGCTACGCTTTCGTCAACGGGTTCTTCCTGGGCCGGTATTCGCAGAGCGGGCCGCAGGTCACCCTCTACGTGCCGGCTCCGGTCACCAGACAGGGCGACAACGACCTGCTCGTGCTCGAGCTCGACCACACGACCTCCGCGACCGCGGAGTTCGTCTCCGCACCGATCCTGGGACCCCTGGAAGAATGACCGAAGTCGGAGCCAGCTGGGCGGGAACCCACGTCTACGGGGCGCAGGCGCTGTTCGAGCCGACCACGGTCGGTGAGCTGCAGGACATCGTCGCCGCGTCGCCGCGCGTGCGCGCCCTCGGCACCCGGCATTCGTTCAACGACATCGCCGACACGTCGGGCGTGCTCGTCGGTGTGGGCCGACTCGTGTCGCCGGTCGAGGTCTCGGCCGATCGCCGCTCGGCGTGGGTTCCCGCGGGGCTGCCGTACGGGCTCATCGCTCGCGAACTGCACGCCCAGGGGCTCGCGCTGGCCAACCTCGGATCCCTCCCGCACATCTCGGTCGGGGGCGCCTGCGCCGTCGGCACGCACGGGTCCGGCAACCGCAACCGCAACCTGTCGGGCTCGGTCGTGGGCATGGAGCTCGTGACGGCCTCGGGCGACCTGCTCACGGTGGACTCCACCACGCCGGACTTCGCCGGCATGGTCGTGCATCTGGGGGCTCTCGGCATCGTCACGCGCGTCGAACTCGCCGTGGTCCCGACGTTCGACGTCCGCCAGGACGTGTTCGTCGAGCTTCCGTGGCAGACGCTCCTCGACGACGTCGACCGCATCATGGCGGGCGCCTACAGCGTGAGCGTGTTCCTGCACTGGTCGGTCGACACCGTGCGCGAGATCTGGGTCAAGAGCACCGCGGATGCCACGCTCGACGAGTCGCTGTTCGGCGCCGCGCGCGCCCTGCCGACCCACGCCGGCCCCATCGTCGAGGTCGCCGACAACACGACGCCGACCGACGGGTCGTTCGGGCCCTGGCACGAGCGGCTGCCGCACTTCCGGTTCGACGCCACTCCCAGCCATGGCGATGAGATCCAGTCCGAGTACTTCGTGCCGCGCTCGAGGGCGGCCGAGGCCCTCGCCGCGCTGCGTCCGCTCGGCGCCCGCATCGACCCGCTCCTCCTGACGACCGAGCTGCGCTCCGTGGCCGCCGACGACCTGTGGCTGAGCCCCGCGTTCCAGCGCGACAGCCTCGCGATCCACTTCACGTGGAAGAACCGCCCCGACGAGGTCGCGGCGCTGCTGCCGGCGATCGAAGAGGCGCTTCTGCCGCTGGATGCGCGCCCGCATTGGGGCAAGTGGTTCCGGATGCCGTCGGCCGCCATCCTCGCGCAGTACGACCGCGCGGGCGACTTCCGAGCGCTCGCCGAGCGGTTCGATCCCGGCGGCCGATTCCGCAACGATTTCCTCGCCCGGACGATCGCCCTGTAGGTGCACGGGGTGCCCGCACCCCTGTTGCCCGTCCCGACCCGCTGGTAGCGTGCGGCACACGACGTGCTGGCAAGACCACCGGAGAGACGTCCCAGTTCCACCTGGATCACTGCCCACAAAAGTCGGACGGCTTCGCTGTTGTCTCCGGGCGGATGCGGTCGTCCGAGAGGAGAACAGTCCATGAGACTTCGTGCACCCCTCGCCGTGGCGGCCGCAGCCGCCCTCGCGATCCCTCTGCTCGCGACGCCCGCCGTCGCCGCGCCTCGAGTGGCGGCAGCCGCCCCCGTCGCGTTGGAGGACCTCGTCACCGAACCGGCGGTCTACGCCCACCTTCAGGAGTTCCAGGAGATCGCGGATGCCAACGGCGGCAACCGCGCGATGAACACCTCGGGCTACGAGGCCAGCGCCGCCTACATCGAGCAGCAGCTCCAGGCCGCGGGGTACACGACGAGCAGGCAGACCTTCGGTGTCGCCGGCGCGGTGGAGGACTCGACGCTGAGCGTCACCGGTGTCACCGCCGACTTCACCCCCGCGGCGTTCATCTCGTCGCCGTACACGACCGCGCCGGGCATCACCGCCCCGCTCGTGCAGCCCGTCGACGCCGGCCGTCTCGGCTGCGTGCCCGAGGACTGGGCAGGGGTCGCCGCCACCGGCGCGATCGCCGTGATCTCGCGAGGCACGTGCGCCTTCGGCGTGAAGGTGCTCAACGCCGCCGCCGCCGGAGCGGCCGCCGTCCTCGTCTACAACAACGCCGACGAGCCGATCGGCAACGGCACCCTCGGCGACCCGAACCCGGCCTTCGTGCCGGCAGCCAGCATCCCGCTGGGTCAGGCGCAGCCCATCCTCACCGCCCTCGCGGCCGGTCCGGTGACCGCGCAGCTGCACGTCAGCAAGTCGGACGCGCCGACGTTCAACGTGATCGCCGAGACTCCGACCGGCCGTGCCGACAACGTCGTGATGCTCGGCGCACACCTCGACGGCGTCGAGGACGGCCCCGGCATCAACGACAACGCGAGCGGATCCGCGGCGCTCCTCGAGACCGCGCTCCAGCTGATCGACGCCGGACCCGTCAACAACAAGGTGCGCTTCGCCTGGTGGGGCGCCGAGGAAGTCGGCCTCGTCGGGTCGACGCATTACGTCGACGACCTCGTGGCGAACGATCCCGCCGCGCTCGACGACATCGCGACCTACCTGAACTTCGACATGGTCGCGTCGCCGAACTACATCATCGGCGTCTACGACGCGAACGAGTCCACGTATCCCGCGCCGGTCGAGGTGCCGGAGGGATCGGTCCAGACCGAGGCGATCTTCACCGACTACTTCGACGGCATCGACCAGGCGTGGGTCGACACCGAGTTCTCGGGTCGCTCGGACTACCAGGCGTTCATCGAGAACGGCGTCCCGGCGTCGGGACTGTTCACCGGGGCCGATGACGTGAAGACGGCCGAAGAGGTCGCGCTCTTCGGCGGCACCGCGGGCATCACCCACGACCCGAACTATCACTCGCCTGCCGACGACATCGCGAACGTCAATCGCGAGGCCCTCGGGATCATGAGCAAGGCGATCGCCCACGCGACCGCCTCGCTGGCCGACGACACGTTCGCGGTCAACGGCGTCGCGACGCCCGGTGCGCGCCCCGTCGTGAAGATCACCTCGCCCGCCGTCGGCACGACCGTGCGCGGCTCGCTCACGGCATCCGGAACCGCGACCGACGACTACGGGCTCGCCGACGACACCGTCACGCTGCACCTGCGGCCGCTGAACGCCAACGGCAACTGCGGCGGATTCCAGGCGAGCCAGACCGTACCGGTGGTCGACGGCACCTGGACCGCCACATGGGCGGCGGGCGTCGTCGCCGACGGCAAGTACTGCATCACGGCTCTGACGAAGGACAACGCCGGGCAGGAGAACGCCGGCGGCGGGACGCACCTCAAGTCGATCACCCTGACGGATGGTCTGCCGAAGATGACGAACCTGTCCACGAAGGCGCAGTGCTCGGCCAACGGCATCGCGTCCGTCGCGGTGTACGCGGTCAACGGCGAGCAGCGTCCGGTAGACGTGCGCCTGTCGACGACCTTCGCCGACCAGAAGTTCACATCGGTGGCCGCAGGCAAGGCGTCGTACGCCTTCCTGCAGACCGGGGCGAAGTCGGTCTCGGCCGGCAGCGCCACCGTCGCGGCCTACTACTGGGCCGACGGCAAGGGCTACCACGAGGTCTACACGCTGCCGTACTCGGCAGTGACGTGCCCGTGATCCGACCCTGACGCCGAGCGCCCGTCCTCTCCGGAGGGCGGGCGCTCCGTTGTGAGTCGAGTGCGCTTCACGCGAGGATCGGCGGAGGCACCTCGCGCGATGCGCCGGGATCGCCGTGCAGCTCCCGGTGGAGGCGCTCCATCTTGACGTCGAGCTCTGCGGCCGTGTCGGCGGCCGCCTTGAGCTCGTCGAGCAGGTCGGAGGGGACCTGGCTGTCGTACTTGTAGTAGATCTTGTGCTCGAGACTCGCCCAGAAGTCCATCGCGATGGTGCGGAACTGCACCTCGACCGGCACCGCCACGCGACCGGTCGACAGGAACACCGGCACCTCGACGATCGCGTGGAGGCTCTTGTAGCCGTTGGGCTTCGGGTCTGCGATGTAGTCCTTCACCGTCACGACGCGGATGTCGTCCTGCTTGGTCAGCAGGTCGAACAGACGGTACGCGTCGTGGACGAAGCTGCAGGTGACGCGGACGCCCGCGATGTCGGTGATGTGCGCCCGGATGCTCGGGAAGTCCGAATCGATCCGTTTGCGACCCACCTTCTCGACGATGCTGTCGGGTGACTTCACGCGACTGGACACGTGCTCGATGGGGTTGTACGCGTGCGTCAGCTGGAACTCGTCGCGAAGGATCGCGAGCTTGGTCTCGACCTCGCGGAGACCGAACTGGTACTCGAGCAGGAACCTCTGGAACTCGTCGCGGAGTGCTCGCAGCTCGTGTGGCGAGAACGTGACCGAATCGTCGGGTTCGGTCAGGATGCCGCGGACGTCGACCATGCTCCGACGCTAGCCACGCCGTCTACGAGAGCGCTGTGAGCGCCCGACGATCACGCCGAGACGAGTGTCGTGAGCGTCTCGGGCGAGAGCGCGTGCTCGATCGCGAGCATGCTGGCGCCGAGCACGGCGGCGTTCCGCCCGGCGGCGGACTGCACGATCGCCAGGTGCTCGGTCGCGAGCGGGATGGAGCGGGTGTAGACGACCTCGCGGATGCCGGCGATCAGGTGCTCGCCGACACGGGCCATCGAACCGCCGATCGCGATGACGGACGGATTGACGAGGCTCACGCAGGTCGTGAGCACTTCGCCGATGTCGCGACCTGCCTGGCGGACGGCCTGGATCGCGTCGAGGTTGCCGCGCTTGACGAGGTCCACGACGTCGTTGCCGTTCTCGGCCGGGACGCCCTGCGCGCGCAGAGCGCGCGCGATCGCCGGGCCCGACGCGAGCGCTTCGAGGCATCCTTTGTTGCCGCAGTGGCAGGGGACGCCGGCGCCGCGGGCGACCTGCACGTGCCCGATGTCTCCGGCGATGCCCTGTGCTCCGCGCTGGAGCGTTCCGCCCGAGATCACGCCTGCGCCGATGCCGGTCGCGATCTTCACGAACATGAGGTGATCGACGCCGGGATAGGCGAGGGCGCGCTCGCCGAGGGCCATGATGTTGACGTCGTTGTCGACGAGGACCGGCACATCGAGATGCTGTCGGGTCCACAGCGGCACGTCGAAGCGATCCCAGCCGGGCATGATGGGCGGGTTCACCGGCTGACCGGTCGAATGTTCGACCGGGCCGGGGATGCCGATGCCGATCGCCGCCACATGGCTCTCGTCGCGACCGATCTGCTCGAGCAGCCGCTTGGCGCTGTCGACCATCCACGTGAGGACGGGAACGGGGCCCAGCGTCACATCGAGTGCTTC
>JBEVLS010000182.1:0-6077 GCA_040509015.1 Microbacterium sp. | reverse complement strand
CCACGGGCTCTGCCGTGTCGGCCGGCTCGTCGATCTGGTCGGATTCCTCGACGGGCTCGGAGTCGGTGTCGGGCTCGGCCGTCGCGTCCGTATCGGGCACAGCCGTCGCTTCCGGTTCGGGAACGCGGGTCGCCTCGGAGGGGTCGGCGACCTCGTCCGCGACGGGTTCCGCTGCCGGTGCCGCAGCGATCGTGCCGGCGGCTTCACGCTCCCGCCGTTCGCGACGGGTCTCGGGAACGGCGGCAGCTCCTGCGGGGAACCCGGCCGCCACGAGCGCGGGGGTGCCCACGGCATCCGTCGTGGTCTCGCCCCGACGAGCACGACGGCGCTCCTTGGCGCCCTCGACCAGGTTGTACAGCGTCGGCAGCACGAGCAGCGTCAGCACGGTCGACGACACGAGTCCTCCGATGACGACGATCGCGAGCGGCTGCGAGATGAATCCCCCGTGGCCGGTGATCCCCAAGGCCATCGGGGTCAGCGCGAAGATCGTCGCGAGCGCCGTCATGAGGATGGGGCGCAGGCGTCGTGAACCACCGGCGACGGTGGCATCGTGGGTCGACAGCCCCTTCTCGCGGTACTGGTTCACGAGGTCGACCAGAACGATCGCGTTCGTCACCACGATGCCGATCAGCATCAGGACGCCGATGAGCGATGCCACGCCCAGCGGCACGCCCGTCGCGATCTGCAGGAGGATCGCTCCGGTCGCCGCGAACGGCACCGAGACGAGCAGCAGCAGAGGCTGGCGGAGCGACTTGAAGGTGGCGACCATCACGATGTAGACGATGAGGATCGCCGCGAGCAGGGCGAGCCCGAGCTGCGAGAACGCGTCACCCTGCTGCGTCACGACGCCGCCGAGCGACGCGTCGGCCGACGAGGGCAGGTCGGCGTCTTCGATCGCCGCCGTCACCGATGCGGTCGCCGTCGCCAGGTCGTCCGTCGACGGGGTCACCGTGACCGTCGCGGTGCGCTGACCGCCCTCGGTCGTGATCGACGTGGGACCCTCGCTCGGTTCGACCGTCGCCACGTCCGTCAGCGGGATCGGTCCTGTGGCGCTCGGGACGGTCAGCGCGCGGAGCTCGTCGATCGTGGTCGGCGTCTCGGAGGCGGCGAGGTACACCGTCAGCGCCGTGTCGTCGATCTCGACGGCGCCGATCCGCTGAGCCTGCATCGTGTTGGACACGAGCGCTCCGACGGCGACCTCGGACAGGCCGAGGGACGCCGCCTTGTCGCGATCGACCGTCACGGCGATGTAGGGAAGCGATGCCGACAGGTTGCTCGACACCTGGCCGACGCCGTCCTGTCCACGGACCGCGTCGACAACGGCATCCGATGCTTCCTGCAGAGTCGACCCGTCGGGCGCGGTGACATCGATCGCGATGTCGGTCGAACCGAAGCCGCCGCCCGAGGCCGCGATCGTGATCTCGCCCACGTCGTCGAGGTCGGCCACGGCGGCCTGCACGTCCTCGCGCAGCTGCACCTGGTCGGCATCCGCGTCGGTCGTGATCGAATAGGTGATCCCGCTGCCGCCTCCGGAGAACGCGTCGCGGAGGGCCGATCCGCTCGAGCCGATCGACACCTGGACGGTCTCGATGCCGTCGACGTCGGCGAGGGCCGCCTCCACCTTCTCGGCCGCGGCCGACTCGGCGTCGATGCTCGGGGCGGCGCCGATGGTCTGCGTCATCGTGAACGTGTTCTGACCGGAGTCGCCGAGGAAGTTCGTCTTCATGAACGGCGCTGCCGCGACGGTGCCGCCGAGGACGAGGACGGCCAGGAGCAGGGTGACCCACGAGTGCCTGAGCGTCCAGCGCAGGATCGGCAGGTAGCCCTTCTGGAGACGGCTCGGCGGGGCGTCCTGGTGCTCCGGATCGATCGCTCGGCCCTCGGCGTCGAGGATCGGCTTGCCGGGTCGCAGGAACCAGTACGCCAGCACGGGCACGATCGTGAGGGCGACGAGAAGAGACGCGACCATCGCGATGGTGATCGTGAGCGCGAACGGGCGGAAGAGCTCGCCCGTGATGTCGCCGACGAACGCGATGGGCAGGAACACCGCGACCGTGGTGATCGTCGAGGACGTGATCGCCGTCGCGACTTCTCGCACGGCGAGCAGGATGGACTGCTTCTTGTCGGCATCGCCGACGTAGTGCCGCTTGATGTTCTCGATCACCACGATCGAGTCGTCGACCACGCGGCCGATCGCGATCGTGAGCGCACCGAGCGTCAGGATGTTCAGCGAGTAGCCGAACGCCTGGATGCCGATGAAGGTGATGAGCACGCTCGTCGGGATCGAGATCGCGGTGACGAGCGTGGAGCGCACCGAGAGCAGGAAGACGAGGATGACCAGGACGGCGAAGACGAGGCCGAGCATGCCCTCGACGGCGAGGGTCTCGATCGATTCCTGGATGTAGGGCGCCTGGTCGAAGACGACCGTGAACTCGGCGCCGTCGAGACTGGACTCGAGGTCGGGGAGCACCGCCAGAACGCCACGGGAGACGTCGACCGTGTTGGCCGACGGGAGCTTGGTGACGGCGATCGTGAGCGCCTGCTCGCCGTCGACGCGGGAGATCGACGTGATCGGGTCCTGCGTCTGCTCGACCGTCGCCACATCGGCGATGGTGACCGCGCCCGCGGCGAACTGCGCGGCATCCGCCGGCACGAGAGGGAGTGCCGCGAGCTCGTCGATCGACGTGATCTTGGTGCCGGTCTGGACGGTGAGCGTCTCGTCGTTCTCGGTGATCTCGCCGCCGGGGAACAGCACGCCGTTCTGGTCGAGCGCGTCGCGGATCGCCTGCTGCGAGAAGCCCTTCTCGGCGAGCGCCGCCGGGTCGGGGGTGATCGTGATGCGCTGTCCGACGCCGCCGACGATCTGGGCGGCGTTCACGCCGTCGACGTCTTCGAGGTCGGGGATGACTCCGGATTCGAGCTGGGACTGGATCGTCTCGGCGTCGTCGTAGCCGGTGACGGCGAGCTGGATGACCGGGAAGTCGTCGATGCTCGCCGAGAGGACGTTGGGGTCGACGCCGTCGGGAAGCTGGGACTTGATCCGGTTGATCGCCTGCGTCATCTTCTGCTCGGCGGTCGCGAGGTCGGTGCCGTAGGTGAACGACGCCTGGACGATGGAGGCGTTGGTCGTGCTCGTCGCGGTGCTCGCCTCGAGGCCGGGCACGCCCTGGATCGCGGCTTCGATGGGACCGGAGACATCGTTGTTGACGACCTCCGGCGAGGCGCCGGGGTAGCTGGACACCACGATGAGCGCCGGGAACTCGATCGAGGGGATGAGCTCCTGCTTGAGGTTGGTGAGCGCGAGCCCGCCGAAGATCGCGGCGACGATGGTGATGAGCGCGATGAGCGCGCGGTTGCGCAGGCTCAGTACGGCGAGGTTCGACACGGCTGCCTCTTCGTCGTGATCAAGGATGCCGCCGTCCCGCTGCAGGTGCTGTGCCGGGAGCGGCCGATACGAGAATGTATCGGGATCAGTATCCCACGGGCCTTCCTGGGGCCCCGCCTACAGCGATGCAGGCCCGACGGCCGATACGAGCAGGCGGGCGCAGTCGTCGCCGAGCCGGTCGACGGAGTCCACGTCGCCCCGCAGGAGCGCGATGAGCGCATTGAGGAAGATGCCGTCGAAGAGCGCATAGGCGACGCGAGGCTCGATCACCGGCTCGACGCCCTGCAGTTCGCAGTAGCGGTCCACGACCGCCCAGACCATCTCTTGCAGGAGGGCGTCGATGCGGATGATGGTCGGGTGGAACCCCTCGTCGAAGAGCGCCTGGTTGCGCAGGTCGTACCAGAGGCGGTGCAGCGACGCCTCGTCGCGGAGGGTCTCGGCCATCGCGGTGGCGAACCGGCGCGCGAGCTCTTCGCCGCTCTGCGCCGTGGCGACGATGTCGTCGTAGCGTCTCGCGCACTCGGACTTGTACTGCCAGACGGCCTGCGCGACGAGGTCGTCCTTGCCGTCGAAGTAGTAGTGCAGGGATCCGTGCGAGAGCGTGGAATGCTCGGCGATGTCACGGAGGCCGGTGTGCGCGTAGCCGCGCTCTGCGATGACGGCGAGCGCGGACTCGGCGAGCAGGCGGCGCCGCGCCGCGAACTTGTCGACGCTCGCGCGTTCTCCGCGGTCGGCAGCTGTCGTCATGTCACCCTCCGCGCACGAGTGTAGCCGCGCAGCGCGTCCTGCGCGCCGGGAAATCCGGACATTCTGACCACCTGTCCAGTTTTGACTTGCCACCCGTGCGATTCTCTGTTCTGATTGCCGATGCCACGCGTTCGAACACGCCGCGCTGCTCGGGGCATCGGCGCCGCATCTCCCTGAGTGTTCGGACCGATCGTCGGATCCCATCGACGAGGCCGGTGGCGCCGCTCCGGGGGGCGCGGCGCCGCCCGAACCCCGACCTCAGCCCGCGGACGCCTGCTGGAGCAGCGCTCTGATCGCCGATTCGGGCGACACCGACAGATCGAGCACCTCGCCCTGCGCGAACCTCTTCCACACGCGCGGATCGATGTAACTGCCGCGGGCGACGGCCGGCGTATTGCCGAGCGCATCGGCCGTGGCTCGCACGGCGAGCTGCTCGGCGCGCTTGCGATCGGTCTTGGAGTCGACGACGCCGATCTGCGCGAGCGCCTCGGCCGCCAAGATCGTGCCGCGGAGCGTGCGGAAGTCCTTCGCCGAGAAGGCGCCCCCGGTCAGCGCCCGCACGTGCGCGTTCACTTCCGCGGGGTGCAGCGCCACCCGGCGCCGTCCGCGTTCGTAGGCGAGCAGGGGGGATGCCCGGCGCCCCGCGGCCAGCTCGGCGATCACGTCGGCGAGCTCGAGATCGTCGACCGTGATGAAGGCACGCTTGCCGCTCTTGGCGGGGAAGGAGAGCGTCGTCACGGATGCCTCGACCGACGCGTCACGGCGCTGCAGGGTCGTCAGACCCCGGCTTCCGTGCTTGGCCAGGTATCTCGACGATCCGACGCGGGGTGCCGCCTCGTCGAGGAGACGGAACGACGTCGCGAGCACGCGCTCGCGATCGAGTCGGTCACGGCGCAGCGCCGTCGTCACCTTGCGGCGCGCGTGCGGGAGCGCCTCGGCCAGCAGGAGCGCCCTGGCGAACTTGCCCTTGTCCTGGCGCGCGCGCCAGTCCGGGTGGTACAGGTACTGCTTGCGATCCGCTTCGTCCACTCCGACCGCTTGGATGTGCCCGCGAGGATCCGTCGATATCCAGACGTCCGTCCACGCCGGGGGGATGACGAGCTCGCGGATGCGCTCCACATCGCGTTCTTTCGCCGGCTTCCCGCGGCGATCGAGGTAACGGAAGCCGCTGCCCGCGCGCACACGGGTGATGCCGGGGTCGTCGCCGGGCCGGACCCGGGTGAGTCGGGGACTCACGCGCGCCGTCAGTGGTCGCGGAGCATCGAGATCAGCTCCGCCTTGCGCTTGCCGGAGTACCCGGTGACACCCAGCTCCTTCGCCCGCGCACGCAGCTCGGGCACCGTCCAGTCCTCGTAGTCGCCGGACTTCCCGCCTCGGCGACCCACCGCCTTGGCCCCGTCGCGCGCGACGGCATTGGAGATGCGTGCGGCCTTCTCCTTCGAGGCACCGTCATCGCGCAGCTCTTCGTAGAGATCGGGATTCTTCAGGCTGTTCGATCCGCGTCCGCCGGGCATGGCGCCTCCTTCGTCGTTCCTCGACCGTAGACGGGGGCTTCGCGAGCGCCGAAGGGCTTGACACGGGCCGCCGATCTGCTCCCGCGGCCCGCTACCACCATTGCCGAGAGGCGCGCAAGCCCTATGCCCGTACTCGCGGCGGGTGCAAAGGTGGATCCATGCCCACGAGGCACCCGGGGCGTCTGCTTCGCCCACGGGACATAGAAGGAGGACTTCATGAACATCGCACTCATCATCATCATCGTGGTCGCGATCGTGCTCGCCATCGTCGGTGGCCTGAACACGGCACTGAGCTGGCTGCTCTGGGTCGCGCTGATCGTCGGCGTCATCGCCCTCATCGCGTTCCTCTTCCGTGTGATCAGCGGCAGCCGCCGCACCTGATCTCCGCGTCGCGGACGCGACGTACGAACGGCGGATGCCGCGGGCCGAGA
>JBEVLS010000181.1:0-10219 GCA_040509015.1 Microbacterium sp. | reverse complement strand
AGCGGGTCGGCGCGACGTTCGCCGCCGAGGCCTCCACAGACGGTGGCGCGCACGCGTCGGGCGCCGAGCACGCCGATCGACACGCCGAGGGTGCGGGAACGCACGACGGCGGCGGCAAGGAGCACCACGACGGCAACGCCGCACCCGGTCGTCGTCGTCGCCGGCGCGGACCCCGCTCGAACAGCGCGCCGACCGCCGGGGCCTGATCCCGGCACGAATCGCACGTCACGCGGGATCATCGTCCGCGTGGCGGATGAGGGGAAGCGCTATCGTGAGCGCAGTCGGCACGGTATCTGCCGGCGCCCCCTCTGAGAAAGGCACGACTGTGCGATTCATCGACGCCGCTACCACGGCCTACGAGTACCAGGGATTCTGGGGTTCGTTCGCGGACCTCATCTGGTGGTTCCTGTGGGCCTTCGTCTTCGTCACCTATCTGTTCGCGCTGTTCGCGATCATCGGCGACCTGTTCCGCGATCACACGCTCAGCGGCTGGTGGAAGGCCGTGTGGATCCTGTTCCTCATCTTCGTCCCGTTCCTGACGGCGCTGGTCTACCTCATCGCCCGGGGCAAGGGCATGGCCGAGCGCGGCGCGGCCCAGGCGAAGCAGTACCAGGCGGCCCAGAACGACTACATCAAGCACGTGGCGGGCACGAGCCCGTCCGACGAGATCGCCAAGGCGAAGTCGCTGCTGGATGCCGGCACCATCACGGCGGCCGAGTACGAGAGCATCAAGGCGAAAGCCCTCAGCTGACCCCGTTCTCGCGAAGCGCCCTCGCCGCCCTCACGGGTGGACGGGGGCGCTTCCCGTTGCACGGTCGATGATCCGCTCGACCATGTCGTCGGTCGTGGTGTTCTCGCCGGGGAGGTTCGGTTTTCCGAGTCCGTGGTAGTCGCTGGACCCCGTCACGATGAGGTCGCGATCCTCGGCGATGCGACGGAGCGTGCGCACTCCGCTCGCCACGTTCTCCCGATGCGCGAGCTCGAACCCTCCCAGCCCGGCGTCGAGCATCCCGTCGAGCACCTTCGGCGGCAGGAGGCCCGCGCGTCCCGCGGGGTGGGCGATGATCGCGACGCCGCCCGCCTCGGTGACCACCCGCACGGCCGTGACGGGATCCGGCGCGAACAGTGCGACGTAGTAGTCGCCGGCGGGACTGAGGATGCTCGAGAACGCCTCGGCGCGGTCGTGCACGATGCCGCGCGCGATGAGCGCGTCGGCGATGTGGGGGCGTCCGACGGTCGCGCCGTCGGTCGTCTGGGCGAGGATGTCGTTCCAGTGCAGGTCGTAGTCGCGGGCGATCCGATCGGCCATGACGCGCGCGCGGTCCAGGCGCGACGAACGGATGCGCTCCGTCATCGCACGCAGCCCTTCGTCGTCCGGGTCGATGAGGTAGGCGAGCACATGGACGCTGCGCCACTCGTGCCTGGCCGACAGCTCCATCCCCGGCAGGAACGTCATGCCGAGGGATGCCGCCGCTTCGGCGGCTTCGGCCCAGCCCGACGTCGTATCGTGGTCGGTCAGCGCTGCGGTGCGCAGACCGTGGCGGTGCGCGGCCTGCATGACCTGGGCGGGGGGCTCGGTGCCGTCGGAGTGCGTCGAGTGCAGATGGAGGTCGCTCGGCCCCTCGAATCGACGTGTCCCCCGCATTCCCCGAGCGTACCCGGACTGACGGATCTCTCAGATTGCTGGCATAGAGTCGCGACCGTGCTTCGCCTGCTGGGGATCCTCGTCACCGTGCTGTGCACGGTCGCCGCAGCGGTCCTCACCTGGCCGGGCTTCTTCCGTGTCGACAGACTGTTCCCCATCGCCCAGGCCGTGTCGTTCCGGGGACTGCTCGCGGCGGGCTTCCTCGCCGCGGCCGTCCTCCTCCTCCTCGTGGCGATCATCCGCCCGCTTCGCGCCTTCGCGCTGTCTCTCGCGATCGTCGCCGCATTCGGTGGCATCGCCAACGGGGTCATCCTCGCCTCCCGGGGCCTCGGAGTCGACGCCCTCCCCGAGAAGACCGGCACCTCGGTGCGTGTCATGACGTGGAACACCGCGGGGCCGGCGACCGCCCCCGACACCGTCGCGCAGATGGCCGTCGCGATGCAGGCGGATGTCGTGACCCTGCCCGAGACCACGATCGAGACGGGCGAGCAGGTCGCCGTGGCGATGCGCGAGCTCGGGCACCCGATGTGGGCGCACCACGCCGACAACCCGTCGACGCAGTGGGATGCGGGGTCGACGACGATCCTCATCTCTCCGGAGCTCGGCGACTACGCGGTCATCGAGTCCTCCCGGGACGGCACGAGCAACACCTCGACGGTGCCCAGCGCGGTCGCGATGCCCACGTCCGGCGACGGGCCGATCATCGTCGCGGCGCACGCCGTCGCACCCCGCCAGGCCTATATGCAGCAGTGGCGCGACGACCTGCAGTGGCTCGCCGACCAGTGCGCGACGGCGAACGTCATCATGGCGGGCGATTTCAACGCGACGATCGACCACCTGGGCGGACTCGGCGTCGACGGCGGGGCCCTCGGTCGCTGCCACGACGCGGCGGTCGAGACCGGCAACGGCGCGGTCGGCACCTGGTCGTCGCGCTTCCCCGCTCTCCTGGGAGCGCCGATCGACCACATCATGGTGTCCGAGCACTGGACGCCGACGGGCTCGCTGGTCGTGCGTTCGCTGGACGGATCGGTGAGCGATCACCGCCCGCTCGTGGTGCAGTTGGAGCCCGCCGCGGGTCAGTGACCGCGGCGCGCCCGCGTGCGAGACTGGAGGGCATGAGCAGCGCAGGCGATGCCACCACCGACGAGGCCACGGCCCCCGCGACGACGAGCACGAACCGCCGTCAGCCGTACGGTCAGGGATTCCTCGACACCATCTCGACCGGCTGGGCCGAGCGTCCCGAGACGACTCCCCCTCAGCGCGAGCAGGCCGCCTTCGCCGCCGCCCGCCGAGAGGTGGTCTCGGCGGCGTTCACCGGGCGCCGGGTCGTCATCCCCGCGGGGTCGCTCAAGCAGCGCAGCAACGACACCGACTATCCGTTCCGCGCGCACTCGGCTTTCGCGCATCTGACGGGCTGGGCCGCCGACGCGGAACCCGACGCGGTCCTGGTCCTGGATCCCACCGACACGGGTCATGACGCCACGCTCTTCTTCCGCGAGCGCGCCGACCGCACCACGAGCGAGTTCTACTCCGATGCCTCGATCGGGGAGTTCTGGATCGGACCGCGCCCGTCCCTGGCGGGAGTCGCCGCCGATCTGGGCATCGCGACCGCGCACCTCGACGACATCGAGCTGCGCGACGACGACGTGGTCGTCGGCGACGACACCGACCTCACGGCCTTCGTGTCGGAACTGCGCCTCGTGAAGGACGAGTACGAGATCACCCAGATGCGACTCGCGGTCGACGTCACGGCGCGCGGCTTCGACGACATCGTCGCGAACCTCCCCGCCATCATCGAGCACCCTCGCGGCGAGCGGATCGTCGAGGGCGTCTTCCACCAGAGGGCGCGCAGCGACGGGAACGCCGTCGGCTACGACACGATCGCGGCATCCGGCCCCCATGCCTGCTATCTGCACTGGACGCGCAACGACGGAGCCGTCGTGCCCGGCGACCTCATCCTGGTCGACGCAGGCGTCGAGGTGGACAGCCTCTACACCGCCGACATCACCCGGACGCTCCCTGTCAGCGGAACATTCACCGAGGTGCAGCGGCGCGTGTACGAGACGGTGCGCGAAGCCGCCGACGCCGCCTTCGCCGCCGCGCGCCCCGGAGTGCCGTTCCGCGCCGTCCACGCCGCGGCGATGGAGGTCATCGCCACGCGCGTCGCGGAGTGGGGCCTGCTGCCCGTCACCGCCGACGAGGCTCTCGACGCCGACCGCGGCGGACAGCACCGTCGGTACATGGTGCACGGCACGAGCCACCACCTCGGCATCGACGTGCACGACTGCGCACAGGCGCGTCGCGAGATGTACTACGACGGCCTGCTCGAGCCGGGCATGGTCTTCACGATCGAGCCGGGGCTGTACTTCCAGATCGACGATCTCACGGTCCCCGAGGAGTACCGGGGCATCGGCGTGCGCATCGAGGACGACATCCTCATGACGGATGCCGGTCCGGTCAACCTCTCGGCGGACATCCCGCGCACCGCCGACGAGGTCGAGGCCTGGATCGCGCGTCTGCGCCCGTGACCTTCACCTCTCCCCCGTCGTTCACGACCAGGCCCACGCTCACGGGCACGTTCGGGATGTCGGCGTCGACGCACTGGCTCGCGACGGCCACGGCGCAGGCCGTGCTCGAGCGCGGGGGGAACGCGTTCGACGCCGTCGTCGCCGGTGGATTCGTGCTGCATCTCGCCGAGCCGCACCTCAACGGACCGGGCGGCGACCTCGTGGGGATCTTCGCCACCGCGGACGCCCCGGGCTCGCCGGTCGTGCTCGCCGGGCAGGGGCCGGCACCCGCCGGAGCGACCATCCCGCGTTTCCGCGCCGAGGGCCTCGATCTCGTCCCCGGCGCCGGCGGTCTGGCCGCCGCCGTTCCGGGCGCCGTGGACGCGTGGCTGCTGCTGCTGCGCGATCACGGCACCTGGGAGCTCGGCGACGTGCTCGCCTACGCCATCGGCTATGCGCGGGACGGCATCCCTCTCGTCGCCCAGGCCGTCGCGACGATCGAACGCGTCGCCGATCTGTTCCGCGACCACTGGGCGAGCTCCGCCGAGCTGTGGCTTCGGGGCGGCCGCGCCCCCGAGCCGGGCGCCCTCTTCCGCAACCCCGCGTACGCCGACGTGCTCGACGGCCTGACCCACGCGGCGTGCGCCGTGCGCGACGACGGACCGGTCGGACGCGCCGCGCGCATCGACGCGGCCCGGCACGAGTGGAAGTCGGGGCTCGTCGCGCGTGCGGCTTCGGCCTTCCTTTCGCGGCCGCACCGCCATGCGACAGGCGGCGATCACTCGGGCGTGATCACGCCCGAGGACTTCGCGGCATTCGACGCCGGGTACGAGGACGCCGTGGCCGTGCGGTTCCGCGGCGCGGTCGTGGCGAAGGCGGGCGCGTGGACGCAGGGTCCCGCGCTGCTGGAGGCGCTTCGCATCCTGGAGCCCCTGCCCGATGCCGACCTCGATCCCTCGAGCGAGCGCGGAGCCCACGCGATCGTCGAGGCGCTCAAGCTGGCCCTCGCCGACCGTGACGCCCACTTCGGCGACGGCGCCGACGTCGACGTGCTGCTGACGGACGAGACCGCGGCGTCACGTCGCGCGCAGATCGGCGACACCGCGTCGTCGGAATGGCGCCCGACGTCGATCCCCGGTCGCAAGGCCTACCGTCCCGCGCTTCGCACGGGCGAGGCGGGAGAGTCGGGACTCGGCGAGCCCACCGTCGACCGTTCCGGCGGCACCCGCGGCGACACGTGCCACATCGACGTGGCCGACCGCTGGGGCAACGTGGTCTCGGTCACACCGTCGGGAGGGTGGCTCCAGTCGTCCCCGACGATCCCCGAGCTCGGGTTCTGTCTCGGCACGCGCCTGCAGATGACGTGGCTCGACGAGGACGCGCCGTCGGCGCTGCGGCCCGGACGTCGCCCCCGGACCACCCTGACTCCGACGCTCGTGCTCCGCGGCACCGAGACGATCGCTCTCGGCACCCCAGGGGGCGATCAGCAGGAGCAGTGGCAGCTCCCGGTGATCCTGCGGATGCTCGTGGGCGGCTGGTCCGCGCAGCAGGCCATCGACGCCCCGACGCTCCACACGACGGCCCTCGTCGACTCGTTCTGGCCCCGGACATGGGATCCGTCCGGCGTGGTCGTCGAAGACCGTCTCGGTGACGACGTCATCGCGGGGCTCCGGCGCCGCGGACACGTGGTGACGCGCGCGGGCGCATGGACGCTCGGCCGCGTGTCGGCCGTCGGGCGGGATGCGGCGACCGGCGTGCTGTGGTCCGCGGCCAATCCGCGCGGGATGCAGGGCTACGCCGCGGGGCGCTGACGCCTCAGCCGCGCCGCTGCAGCCACTCCGCCACGAGCGGGGCGAGCTCCGCACCCACCTGGTCGGCCGGGCGCTTGCGCCCCTTCACCTCGAAGGAGTGCCCGCCGCCGTCGATCCACGCGATCTCGGCGTCCTGGCAGGATGCGACGGCGTCCTCGAGCTGCGCGTGCGGATCGATGAACGGGTCGTTCGTGCCCTCGACGAACAGCTGCGGCGCGGTCACGTCGGGGAGATGCGCCGTCCGGGCCTTCGTCGGGTCGCCGGGCGGATGCAGGGGGTACCCGAGATACACGAGCCCAGCCGGACGGATGGCCCCCTCGGCGGCGGCCATCGAGGCCATGCGTCCGCCGTAGGACTTTCCGGCCGCCCACAGGGGCAGACCGTGGTCGGCGACCGCCGCGGCGACGGCGGACCAGGTCGCGACCGCGTGCGCGGCGGGTCCCGGCATCCGACGACCCGCCGCGACGTACGGGAAGTCGAACCGCAGCGTCGCGAAGCCCTCGGCGCGGAGCTGCCGGGTGAATCCCACGAGGAACGGGTGCGACCGCCCGGCGCCCGCGCCGTGCGCGACGGCGACGAACGCTCGCGCGCCGTCGGGTACGCCGAGGTCGGCACCCACCTCGACGACGCCGGCGGGCAGCGTCACCGCGACACGGGTCGTGACCTCGTCGGTCACTTGTCCGGGGCGTCCTCGGGTGCGGCGGTCTCTTCGTGCGGGGCGTCGGTCTTCTCGATGCGCTCGCCGTACTGCGGTCGCACCGGTGACGCGTCGACGGGCGGAGCGACCGGGGCCGGCTGAGACGCGGAGGGCGACGCGGCCGCCGCCGTCTGCGGAGCCGGTGCGGCCTGAGGGCCGAGGACCTGCCGTGCGCGCGCGAAGCTCGACGCGGCGACGGTGACTTCGTAGTGATCGGCGACGACCTGGGTCACCGACGCGTAGTCGCGCCGGCGACGCACGATCGAGTAGGTCACGATGCTCAGGAGCATGCCGATCGCGATGCCGACGAAGAGCACACCCACGAAGGCCTGGATGGGGACGGACGGCGAGCCGATGACGAGGACCGCCGAGAACAGCAGACCCAGCAGCACGCCGTTGATGGCCCCGGACCGCGCGGCCGACGCGTAGCCGAGGCGCCCGGTCACCCGTTCGATCGAACGAAGTCCCTGACCGACGATCGCGATGTCGCGGGCGGGCACGTCCGCGGCGATGAGGGTGGAGACGGCCTTCTGCGCGCGATCGTACGAGGGGAACTCCGCGACCGTCTGACCGACGTCGTCGGGCCCCTGAGGGAAGCGTCCGCCGATCATGCTCATCCACCCATCCTCCCACGGGGCCGGGGGTCCGCGACGAACGTCCGGAGGATCGACACGAGACCCTCATGCGAATCACGGCGGGGCTACGCTGGGAGGTGTGAGCACGCAGAGGGTCTTCGTCGCGCGCCTGACGGGGTGCTCCGTCTTCGACCCCGCCGGCGACCGCCTGGGCAAGGTCCGCGACGTCGTCGTGGTCTACCGCAAGGACGATCCGCCCCGGGTCATCGGCCTCATCGTCGAGATCCCCGGTCGTCGTCACGTCTTCGTCTCGATCGGCCGAGTGACGTCGATCGCGACGGGCCAGGTCATCACCACCGGGCTCATCAACGTGCGCAGGTTCCAGCAGCGCGGGGGCGAGGTCCGTGTCATGGCCGAGCTCCTCGGCCGGCGGGTGGCGTTCGTCGACGGTTCGGGCGACGCGGTCATCGAGGATGCCGCCATCGAGCGGAACCGGCTCGGCGAATGGGACATCGGCCAGCTGTTCCTCCGGCGCCCGCGCACGAGCGCGTCGCCGTTCGCGAAGGGATCCACGACGTTCGCGGTGTGGAGCGAGGTCCGTGAGCGGCTCGCTCCGGGTGAGGCCCAGTCCGCCGAGCAGCTCGTGGCCACGTACACCGACCTCAAGCCCGCCGACCTGGCCAACACACTCCTGGATCTTCCCGAGGAGCGCCTGATCGAGGTCGCCGAGGAGCTCTCGGACGATCGCCTCGCCGATGCGCTCGAAGAGATGCCCGAGGACGAGCAGGTGCACATCCTCGAAGCGCTCGGGGATGAGCGGGCCGCCGACATCCTCGACGCCATGGAGCCCGACGACGCCGCGGACCTCCTCGGCCAGCTGCCCGAGGAGCGCTCCGAGGAGCTCCTCGAGCTGATGGAGCCCGAAGAGGCCGAAGACGTCCGGGCACTGCTGCAGTACGGCCCCGACACCGCCGGCGGGCTCATGACGAGCGAGCCGATCGTGCTGTCGGCCGATGCGACGGTCGCCGAGGCGCTCGCCCTCATCCGCCGCCACGAGCTGCATCCCGCCCTCGCCGCCGCGGTGTTCATCACCCTGCCCCCGTATGAGACTCCGACGGGCAGACTGCTCGGCACGGTGCATTTCCAGCGGATGCTGCGCTACCCCCCGCACGAGCGGCTCGGCACGATCATCGACGACTCGCTCGAGCCGGTGCCGGCGACGGCGTCCGCCGCCGAAGTCGCCCGCATGCTCGCCAGCTACAACCTCGTCTCGGTGCCCGTCGTCGATCAGGCCCGACGCCTCGTCGGCGCGATCAGCATCGACGACGTGCTGGACTACCTGCTGCCCGACGACTGGCGCTCGCACGACGATCACACTCCGCAGCCGGAGCCGGTCGCCGCCACGACGTCGTCCATCCGGAGGAGGCGCTGATGGCCCGTCAGTCCCGCCAGGTGTCGCTGGACGCTCCGCGCGGCCGCGGAGGAATGCTCCAGCGCACGCCCCAGCCGTCGCGCGACCGGTTCGGCCGCTTCTCGGAGTCCTTCGCCCGGGCGATGGGGACGTCCGGCTTCCTTCTGGGCATGACGGTCTTCGTGATCGTCTGGCTGTGCTGGAACATCTTCATGCCCCGTGCCCTGCAGTTCGATCCCGCCGAGACGAACTTCACGCTGCTGACCCTGATCCTGTCGCTGCAGGCGTCGTATGCCGCTCCCCTCATCCTGCTCGCGCAGAACCGTCAGGACGACCGCGACCGCGTGCAGATCGAACAGGACCGTCAGCGCGCCGAGCGCAACCTCGCCGACACCGAGTACCTCGCTCGAGAGGTCGTGGCCCTGCGGATGGCGATCGTCGACAACACGCAGGAGGTCGTCACCCGAGACGTCCTGCGCGCCGAGCTGCGCCTCCTGCTCGACAAGCTCGACACCCGCGCCGAGGCCGCGGAAGACAGCCAGCGACCGTGACGACGCCCAGCGTCGATGCGGTGCGACGTGCCGTCGGGGCGGTCGTGGATCCCGAGCTCCGCCGTCCGATCGGCGAACTCGACATGGTGCGCGACATCTCGGTGGACGCCGGCACCGCGCATATCGGGATCGTCCTCACGATCGTCGGGTGTCCTGCTGCGGATCGCATCTCGAGAGAGGTGACCGCGGCAGCGGCATCCGTCGTCGGAATCTCGGATGTCGCGCTCGAGGTCGGCGTGATGTCGGCGGACGAGCGGCGCGCGCTGACCGAGCGCCTCCGCGGCGGACGCGCGGCGCGCGAGATGCCGTTCGGCCCGGGAACGCTCACTCGGGTCATCGCCGTCACGAGCGGCAAGGGCGGTGTGGGCAAGTCCACCGTCACCGCGAACCTCGCCGTCGCGCTCGCAGCTCGAGGGCTGTCGGTGGGCCTCATAGACGCGGATGTGCACGGGTTCTCGATTCCCGGCCTGCTCGGTCTGGTCGACGCCGATGGCAGTGCACCTCAGCCGACCCGCATCGACGACCTGATGCTCCCGCCGGTCGCATACGGCGTCAAGGTCATCTCGATCGGCATGTTCCTGCGTCGCACCCGCGGTGACGCACCTCTCGGCGCCGTCGCGTGGCGCGGCCCCATGCTGCACCGCACCGTCCAGCAGTTCCTGACCGACGTCTACTTCGGAGACCTCGATGTGCTGCTGATCGACATGCCGCCCGGAACCGGCGACGTGGCGATCTCGGTCGGACAGCTTCTTCCGAACGCCGACGTCGTCGTCGTGACGACCCCTCAGGTCGCGGCATCCGACATCGCGGTCCGCAGCGGCCTCGTCGCGCGTCAGACCGGACAGCGACTCGCCGGGGTCGTCGAGAACATGGCGGCCATGACCCTGCCCGACGGCTCCCGGCTCGCGCTGTTCGGCACCGGAGGCGGCGAAGCGGTGGCCGCAGCGCTCTCGGAGACGCCCGGCCAGGTGCCCCTGCTGGCGTCGATACCGCTCAGCGAAGCGCTCCGCGAAGACGCGGAT
>JBEVLS010000180.1:0-8041 GCA_040509015.1 Microbacterium sp. | reverse complement strand
CCGAGCGGCGACGACCGCCACCTTCGGCGTTCCGCGCCGGTCCGCGGCGCGGCGTAGGCTCGCCGAGCGCGGCATCCGCACGCCGATCGAGCGCACCCCGTATCGCACCCGCCCACCGAGGAGATCCGAGTGTCCACCGCCGCCGACCGCTACCGGATCGAGCCGACGGTTCTGCAGGCGCTGCGCAGCCCGCGCCTGCTCACCCGCGAGGTCGTCGCCGGACTCGTCGTGGCGCTCGCTCTGATCCCCGAGGCGATCGCCTTCTCGGTCGTCGCGGGTGTCGATCCGCGAGTCGGCCTCTTCTCGTCGTTCGTCCTCGCGGTCGTGATCGCATTCACCGGCGGCCGCCCGGCCATGATCACGGCGGCGGCCGGCGCGGTCGCCCTCGTCATCGCACCGGTCGCGCGGGAGCACGGGCTCGACTATCTGATCGCCACGATCCTGCTGGCGGGCGTCATCCAGATCGTTCTCGCCGCGCTCGGCGTCGCGAAGCTCATGCGCTTCATCCCCCGCAGCGTCATGGTGGGGTTCGTCAACGCGCTGGCGATCCTCATCTTCCTGTCGCAGGTGCCGCAGCTCGTCGACGTGCCGTGGGCGGTCTACGTCCTCGTGGCGGTCGGGCTCGGCATCCTCTTCCTCTGGCCGCGGATCACCAAGGCGGTGCCGGGCCCGCTCATCGCGATCGCGCTGCTCACCGCCGCGGTCGTGATCTTCGGCATCTCGGTGCCGGACGTCGGCGACCAGGGCGAACTGCCCCGGAGCTTGCCGGAACTGCTGATCCCGCACGTGCCCCTGACCTGGGAGACGCTGCAGATCATCGCCCCGTTCGCCTTCGCCGCGGCCCTGGTGGGCCTGCTGGAGTCCCTCATGACGGCGAAGCTCGTCGACGACATCACCGACACCCGTTCACGCAAGACGCGCGAGGCGTGGGGTCTCGGTGTGGCCAACATCGCGTCGGCGTTCTTCGGGGGCACGGGCGGCTGCGCGATGATCGGCCAGACGATGATCAACGTCAAGACCTCGGGCGCGCGCACGCGCATCTCGACGTTCGTCACGGGCGTCTGGGTGCTCGTCCTCGTGGTGCTCCTCGGCGAGGTCGTGGCGGTCATCCCGATGGCCGCGCTGGTGGCCGTGATGATCCTCATCTCGGTGACGACGTTCGACTGGCACAGCATCCGCCCGTCGACGTTGAAGCGGATGCCGGTGAGCGAGACCGTCGTCATGCTCGTCACCGTCGCCGTCACCGTGTGGACCCACAATCTCGCGATCGGCGTCATCGTAGGAGTCGTGACCGCGATGGTGCTGTTCGCCCGTCGAGTCGCCCACTTCACGACCGTCACCCGCACCGTCGACGCGGGCGTCGCGCGCTACGAGGTCGACGGAGAGCTGTTCTTCGCGTCCAGCAACGACCTCACGACGCAGTTCGAGTACGCGACCGACCCTCACCGGGTCGTGATCGACATGACGCGCTCGCACGTGTGGGACGCATCGACGGTCGCCTCGCTCGACGCGATCGTGACGAAGTACGCCCAGCACGGAACAGCCGTCGAGCTCATCGGCATGAACGATGCGACGACCGCGTTCCACCGCCGACTGAGCGGCGAACTCGGCGCCGAGGGCTGAGATAAGAGAGTTACGGACCGACACCCAGGCCGCCGTGCTAGTGTGGCCACAGCCCGCTCGGGCCCTCGCGTGTTCATTCCTCCGCATCGCTCTCAGGTGC
This sequence comes from Microbacterium sp., assembly GCA_040509015.1. Lineage (GTDB taxonomy): Bacteria > Actinomycetota > Actinomycetes > Actinomycetales > Microbacteriaceae > Microbacterium. The sequence goes on along the minus strand of JBEVLS010000180.1, from coordinate 6,318 downwards.
AGATCCCCTGACTCTGCGACTGTCTCCGCGACAGCCCTTCCATAACTTCGACTTCCGCGCCACCGCATCGGTGCGATGAGCGCAACTCCCTGAAAGCCCTTCTTGACTCTCGTCACCCGTCACAACCCGACCACCCGGTCGACCCTCGACTGGCACCAAGCCGACGACGGCGTCTCCGTCGCGACCTCCGCCGGCGAGTACGCCGGTTTCGTGGATGCCACACCGCACGGCTACGCAGCGCACGGCGCGCGCGGCCAGGACCTCGGTCTGCACGACTCGCGCGACTCCGCGCGGGCCGTCATCGCGGCATCCGCCACCCGGCCGGCACCGGCCCCCTTGCGCGCACCGCGCATCACAACTGTCCGCTCCGGCTTTTCGGCGCGGCACACCCGGTCGCTCACGCGGCCCGAATAACAAAAGGAAAGACACGATGGCCACTGGCACCGTGAAATGGTTCAACTCCGAAAAGGGCTACGGCTTCATCGCTCCCGATGACGGCTCGGCCGACCTCTTCGCGCACTACAGCGCGATCACCGGCAACGGTTTCAAGGAGCTCCGCGAGACCCAGAAGGTCGAGTACGACGCAGAGCGTGGCCCCAAGGGCATGCAGGCCGCCAACATCCGGCCGCTCTGATCCTCCCGCCGCGGTCGGGCCGGCTCATGTCGTCCCGGCCGCGGTGACCCTCACTTCCTCGCACCTCTGGGTGCGAGATCAGGGCTGAGAGCTTCGCGCTCATCGAAGACGAAGCATTCACCCGTCCAGTGGGCGGCTCCGACGTGCTCGAAGTAGCCGAGAATGCCGCCGTCCAGCTGGTAGGCGTCGATCCCCTGCTCACGCAGATGGATCGCGCCCTTCTCGCAGCGGATCCCGCCCGTGCAGAAGCTGACGACCGTCTTGCCCTCGAGCTGCGCTCGGGCAGCGGCCGCGGCATCCGGGAACTGCGTGAACCGCTCCAGACGCAGGTCGACCGCCCCGTCGAACGTGCCGTAGTCGACCTCGAACGCGTTGCGCGTGTCGAGCAGCACGACCTCGCGGCCGTCGTCGTCATGCCCCTCGTCGAGCCAGCGCCGCAGGGTCGCCGGTGCGACCGCCGGTGCGCGGCCGGCTTCGGGCCGGATCGCCGGATGGTCCATCCGGATGATCTCGCGCTTGACCTTGACGAGCATGCGCCCGAACGGCTGGTCGTCCGACCAGCTCTCCTTCGTCGTGAGCGACGCGAACCGCGCGTCGTCGCGGATCGCGGCGATGACGCCGCGCACGGCTGCGGCATCGCCGGCGAGGAAGAGGTTGATCCCCTCTTCGGCGAGGAGGATCGTGCCCTTGATCCCCGCCTCGAGCGCGCGCCGGCGCAGGTCCGCACGCAGCGCGGCCGGGTCGTCGATGCGCGTGAAGAGGTACGCGGAGACGTTCAGGACGGATGCCACCGGTACAGCCTACGGACCCGCGCGTAGACTGCCGCCGTGGTGGCCGGCCCGCTCGTGCTCGACTTCCCGTTCACGGGACGCTGGCTGGCGCGCAACTCCCCCGCAGACCGCGTGCCCAGCCACGGCACCGTCGCCTTCGGGTCGAGTCACGCGATCGACTTCGTGGCGGTCGACGAGCGTGGTCGGTCCGCGCCTTTCGGATGGAGCGCGCTGGTCTCGACGGAGCGACCGGAGACGTTCCGCGGCTTCGGGCTGCCGATCCGCGCACCGCTCGCGGGCGAGGTCGTCGCCGCCGAGGACGGCGAACCCGATCACGTCGCGCGCCGGTCGCTCGTCGCAGGCCTGCCCTACCTGCTGACCCAGCGCGCACGCGTCCGCGACGGCGCCCGCGGGATCGCGGGCAACCACGTCGTGATCGCCGCGAGCGCCGGCGGGCCGTTCGTGCTGCTCGCACACCTCCGACGCGGATCCCTGCGCGTCGCCCGCGGAGACCTCGTGGATGTCGCGACCGTGATCGGCGCGTGCGGCAACTCGGGCAACAGCACCGAGCCTCACGTCCACGTGCAGGCGTCGGATTCCCTCGCGTGGGCCACCGCTCGTGGTGTTCCGATCGCGTTCCCGGGAGCGGACGGGCCCTGGCTCCCGCGCGGCGGCGAGGTGTTCACGGCGCACTGAGCGGGTGTTACCGTGAGATCCCCGACCCGTGCATGAGAAGGAGGCGCCGTCCGTGCTCGACACGCTGAACGTCCTTCTCACGATCCTGGGCTTCTCGGGCGCGGTCGCGTTCTCGTCGCTCGGCGGAATCTCCGGCGCCCTCGCCCTGACCGTCGCACTTCTCGCCGCGACCGCGGTGCTGCTCGCCGTCGTGGCGATGACCCACCCCGCATCCGGCGGCGCGTCGCCGCCGCATCCGCGTCGCGCGATCGACGTGTCCTCTCCGCTCCTGCAGAGCGACCCCGACGCCCCCGGGCACCCGCGCCCTCGAGCACCCCAGTCCGCGGCCTCGGCCGCGTAGCTCGCGACGCCCGCGCACCCTCCGGTGCCGGCATCCCGCGCGGCCGATCGACGTCTTCGTCGACCGCGCCGCAGTAGTCCCTGCGACCGGTCGCCCTCCCCGATCGACTCTGCAGAACGGATACCACCGTGGACTTCTTCTCCTTCCCTCCTCTCGCCGCCCTCCTCGACGTCGCGTACACGGGACTCATGGGCCTCGCGACCCTCCTCGAACCCGTTGCGGGCTCTGCCGCCGCCGCAGCGGCCGTCGTGCTCGTGACGCTCCTCGTGCGGGCCGTCCTCATCCCCACCGGCATCGCGCAGGCCAAGGCCGAGCAGACCCGCGCTCGCCTCGCGCCGAAGCTCCGCGACCTCCAGAAGCGGTGGGCCCGGAACCCCGAGCGACTGCAGCGCGAGACGATGCAGCTGTACCGGGACGAGCGCACGTCGCCGTTCGCCGGATGCCTTCCCGTCCTCGCGCAGGCTCCGGTCGTCGGCCTCCTGTACGCGGTCTTCCTGCACACCGACATCGCCGGCCACGCCAACGCGCTGCTCGGTGAGGCACTGCTCGGCGTGCCGCTCGGGACGAGCCTCGCGGGCACCCTCGCCACGGGCACGCTCGATGTGTCATCGGGCTTCGTGTTCGGCATCCTGGTGCTGCTCATCGCCGCCGTCGGCGAGGTGACGAGGCGTGTGTTCCGAATGCCGCACGCGCCCGACGGCCCGTCGGTGCCGTCCGGAGTCCTCGGCGCGCTGCAGTTCGTCACCGCGGTCGTCGCGGTCTTCGTCCCGCTCGCCGCAGGGCTGTATCTGCTCGTCACGGTGGTGTGGACCCTCGTGCAGCGGATCGTGCTGAGGCGTGCGTATCCCGTCGCCTCGTCCTGATCGGTGCCGGCGTGCGACGTGACGCCGTGTCACCGACCCGGACGAGGGGTCTGCGCCGAGACCTAGACTCACTGCCATGCCGTTCCTCCCCGAGACCGACCTCGACGCCCTGTCGCCCGAGCAGCAGGCTGCGGCCGACCGGCAGGTGCGACTGCACGGCGGCCGCATCACCAACATGAAGGCGACTCTTCTCGGACACGTGCCGAGCTTCGACGCCTACATGGAGTGGTACACGCTCAAAGACGACCTGGTCCCGCACATCGGCGAACGCGCCTTCTCGCTGTTCTCCTACGCGATCAGCGACGAGAACGACTGCCTGGTCTGCTCGGTGTTCTTCCGCCGCATCCTGATCGACGGCGGAGCCGATCCCGACGACCCGCACCCGACGGCGCGCGAGGAGCTGCTGATGGAATGGGGACGAGCGATCGCCCGCGACCCGCACGGCATCTCGGACGACCTCGTCGGTCGACTCGAAGCCGAGTTCGAGCCGGGCCTCCGCCTGCAGCTGCTCGCGTTCGCGGGCCAGATGGTCGCCACCAACCTCATCAACACGGTCGGGCGAGTGCCGCTCGACGAGATCCTCTACGACTACCGCCGCCCCGGAGACGCCCGTGTCCTCTGATCCCACGAGCGTCCCCTCGGGCGACCTGACCGGAAGAGTGGCCTTCATCACGGGAGCCGCCCACGGCCAGGGCCGCGCGATCGCCCTCGCCCTCGCCGCCGACGGCGCCGACATCGTCGGGTTCGACGTCGCCGCGAAGATCTCCTATCCCGCCTACGACCAGGGCTCGGCCGACGAGCTCCAGTCGCTGAAGACCGCCGTCGAAGCGCTCGGTCGCCGAGCGCTCGTGTTCACCGGCGATGTGCGGGATGCCGCAGCCATCGCCCGCGCCGTGGACACCACCGTCGCCGAGCTCGGCGGCATCGACATCCTCGTGAACAACGCCGGCATCGTCGCCTACGCGACCGTCGACGAGATGACCGAGGACGAGTGGGACGCCATGGTCGACATCAACCTCAAGGGCCCGTTCCTCGTCACGCGCGCCGTCGTCCCGCACCTCAAGGCACGCACGGCCGGCGTCATCATCAACAACTCCTCCGTCATGGGCCTGCGCGGCGGCAATCGCCTGTCGCACTACGTCGCGAGCAAACACGGCCTCACCGGGCTCACCAAGGCCTGGGCGATCGAGCTCGCGCCGTTCGGCATCCGCGTCGTCTCGATCCATCCGACCGGCGTCGACACGCCCATGAACGACGGACTGGCCGCCCTGGAGGGCGCCACGCCCCAGGAGATCGCCGAGCGCAGCGCGGGGAACCTGCTGCCCGGCGTGCCGTGGATCGAAACCGGCGACGTCGCCGAGCTCGTCCGCTACCTCGCGAGCGACCGCGCCCGATATGCGACGGGCGCGCAGTTCGTGCTCGACGCGGGTCTTCTCACCCAGTAGGCGGCGCGATGCCACGGATCGTCTCCCACCGCGCAGGGTTCTGGATCGTCGCGGCGTCTTTCGTGACGGTGATGGCGTACTCGACCGTGCCCACGCCGCTGTATCCGCTCTATCAGGAGCGCGACGGATTCCCGGTCTCGGTGATCACGCTGATCTTCGCCGCGTATGCCGTGGGCGTGGTCTTCAGCCTGTTCTTCGTCGGGCACATCAGCGACTGGGCGGGAAGACGGCGCATGCTCGTCATCGCGGTGCTCGTCTCGGTGGTGTCGGCCGTGCTCTTCCTCCTGTGGAGCTCGGTGCCGGGGCTCCTGCTCGCCCGCTTCGTGAACGGCGTGAGCATCGGCATCCTGACCGCGACGGCGACCGCCCACCTCGGCGAACTGCGGGCACGCGCGCGACCGGGCGAAGGTGCGGTGGTGGCGGCATCCGTCGCCGGCGCCGCCAACCTGGGCGGCCTCGCCCTGGGCCCTCTCATCGGCGGGATCTTCGCGGAATACCTGCCCGCGCCGCTCGAGCTTCCGCACGCCGTCTTCCTCGTGCTCCTCGTGATCGTCGCGGTCCTGCTGGCGTTCGTGCCCGAGACCGCCGCCTCGGCGGGAGAACGACCCGGCTACCGTCCCCAGCGCCTCGCGTTCCCGCCCGCGTCGCGCCCCGCGTTCATCGCGGCGGGCTTCGGCGCCTTCGCCTCGTTCGCGCTCTTCGGCCTGTTCACCTCGCTGGCGCCGACGTTCTTGATCGACGCATTCCACGAGACCGACCACCTCGTCGCCGGAGCGACGGCATTCTCCGTGTTCGCCGCCGCCGCGACGGCCCAAGTCCTGCTCTCACCCGTCGGACTGCACCGCCAGCTGACCATCGCCATCGCCGCCGCCGCGATCGGACTGATCGGCATCGCGGTCGGCGCCGTCCTCCCTCAGTTGGCGGTGTTCGTGATCGGGGGGATCATCGCCGGCGCCGGCGTCGGCATCCTCTTCCGCTCGTCGATCATGACGGCCGGGGCGCTGTCCGAGCCTCACCGCCGCGGCGAGACTCTCGCGCTCATCTTCCTGATCGCCTACTGCGGACTCGCCCTTCCCGTCCTCGCCGTCGGCATCTCGCTGACCTTCGCATCCGAGACGACCGTGCTGCTCGTCTTCTCGAGCCTCGTCCTGCTCGCGACGGTGGGCGCCGGTGTCGTGATGCGCCGACGCGCGCGAGCCCGCTAACCTGACGACGCACGCCCGTACTGTTAGCCCCAGCGAAGGAGCCCCATGCTCGTCACCACCATGAACGACGTCCCCGGTTCGCAGATCACGAAGGTGATCGGCGAGGTGAGCGGCCTCACGGTGCGCGCCCGCAACATCGGCGCGCAGATCGGCGCCGGGTTCAAGGCGCTCGGAGGCGGAGAGCTCAAGGGCCTGACCCTGCAGCTCGAGCAGACCCGGGCCGAAGCGGTGCAGCGTCTCATCGAGGCCGCGCAGGCCCAGGGCGCCAACGCCGTCGTCGCGATGCGGTACGACTCGAACGAGCTCGACCAGAACTTCCAGGAGGTCGTCGCGTACGGCACGGCGGTCGTGATCGCCTGACGCCC
>JBEVLS010000179.1:0-6058 GCA_040509015.1 Microbacterium sp. | reverse complement strand
GAGCAGTTCCTCGGAACCGTCGTCAAGATCGCCACGTTCGGTGCGTTCGTCTCGCTCCTGCCCGGCAAGGACGGACTGCTGCACGTCAGCGAGGTCCGCAAGCTCGCCGGCGGCAAGCGCGTCGAGAACGTCGAAGACGTGCTCGGCGTCGGCCAGAAGATCCTCGTCAAGATCACGAAGATCGACGACCGCGGCAAGCTGTCGCTCGAGCCCGTGCTCGAAGAGGCCGCCGACCAGGAGGGCTCCGCCGCTTCCAGCGAAGGCCCCGGGGACGCGCCCGCCGAAGGCTGATCCGCTCCGCCTGTCCGGATGCCCGTCCCCGCGAGGGGGCGGGCATCCGCCTTCGAGGCGGCGGCTTTGTCCGCCATTCGGGGGACAAGGCCGTCATCGTGATGAAAGCGTTATGGAATGTTTACCGACAGGATGCCGTGGCTCGCGGCCGTGTCAGGGGTCTGGCCTACTCTGTGAGTACGCGCCGGGGGGTGCGAGACAGAGCGTCACGAGGATTCCGGTCCGGTTCCACGTGAGGGGGTGAGCATGAGCGTATTCGGCGTAGGCGCCGACACCACGTCCGCGGGGGCGGTGTCGCAGGATCGCTTCGTCCACCCGTCCGCTCCCATTCCCGTGCAGGGTCGTCCGCTGGGCGAGGGCATCCGCGTTCCGCTCGGCGAGTCGGGGTTCGATGTGTTCCCCCTCATCCTCGGCGGTGCCGAGTTCGGGTGGAACGTGGACCTCGAATCGAGCCACGAGATCCTCGACGCGTACGCCGAGCTCGGTGGCAACGTCGTGCACACCGCCGACCGCTTCGCCGGCGGTCGGAGCGAGCACATCATCGGTCAGTGGATCCACTCGCGCGGCATCCGCGACGAGGTCGTCCTCGCCGTGCGGGTGGGTGGGCATCCCGACAATCCCGGTCTCGGGCCCGTCAACCTCGTGCGCGCCGTGGAGGCGTCTCTCACTCGACTGCGCACCGACCGCATCGACGTGCTCTACCTCGACGCCACGGCCGATTCGACCACCTCGCTCGATGACACGCTGGCGACGGCGGAGTGGCTCACCGAGTCCGGCAAGGTGCGCGCGATCGGTGCCATCGGCTACACCGCCGCGCAGCTCGTCGAGGCGCGCATCTTCTCGTCGGCCGGCTTCCCCCGCATCACGGTGCTCGACGTGCCGTTCAACGTCGTGCGCCGACACGAGTTCGACAACGACCTGCGACTCGTCGCGGGCGCACAGGGCATGGCCGTGACCCCGTCCCACGCACTCGAGCACGGCTTCCTGGCCGGTCGTCAGCGCACCCGCTCGCGGGGCAGCCTGTCGGTCCGCGGCGCGCAGATCGCCGCCAACCTCAATCGTCGCGGCAGTCGCACCCTGCGCGCGCTCGACGCCGTCGGGTCCGAGCTCGGGGTTCCCGATGCCGCGGTCGCCGTCGCGTGGCTGCTCGCGCAGAGGCTGGTCACCGCCCCGATCGTCAACGCCTACGCACCGCAGCACGTCGAAGAGCTCGTTCAGGGCATCGGCGTGCGACTGAGTCGCGGTCAGCTCGCCGACATCGCCCGCGCGTCGGAGTGACTCCGGGGTCCGATCCGGACCGTGACGTAGGGTGGAATTGCGGCGCCAACCGTGGCCGCTGAACATCCCCCGACGAAGCGAGCAGCGTGACGCACTACATCTATCTCGTGCGACACGGTGAGCATCAAGATGCTGAGCACGGTCTCGCCGACGGCCCGCTGTCGCCTCGGGGGCGTCGCCAGGCGGCACTCCTGGCGGATCGCCTGTCGGGTGTGCCGTTCGACGCGGTGTGGCATTCTCCGCTGACACGTGCCGCCGAGACGGCCAGTGCCGTCGCCGAGCGGATGCCGTCGCTCTCGCCGCAGCCGTCGGCGCTGCTGTTCGACTGCGTCCCGACGGGCGTGACCGACGAGACCCCGAGCGTGTTCGAGCCGTTCTTCGGAGGAGTGACCGAGGCCGAGCTCGAAGCCGGTCGCGCGCAGATGGACGACGCCGTGGCGGAGTTCCTGGTGCGCAAGAGCGGCGAGGTGCACGAGCTCGTGATCACCCACAACGCCGTCATCGGCTGGTTCGTCCGCGAGGTGCTGCAGGCGCCGGACTGGAAGTGGATGACGCTCAATCAGGCCAACTGCGGGCTGAGCGTCCTCGCCCAGCGACAAGGACGGCCGTGGACGCTGCTGTCGCACAACGACCTCGCTCACCTGCCGTTCGAGCTGCGAACGGGCCTGCCCGAGATCTCGCCGATCTAGAGGGTCTTGGCGTACCGGCGGCCCGCGTCGGGGGTGCGACTGCTCGGCGCCGCCGATGCGGGTGGTCGGATAGTTTCGACCTGTGTTCTGGTCTCGGTACGGCGGCGTGATCGGTTGGCTCTTCGTGGTCGGCGCAGGACTCGGTGCCGCGATGATGACCGTGCTGTTCGGCTGGCTCATCCCGCCCGACCGGGGTGAAGAGAGTGTCGTCTTCGCGATGCCGCTCTTCGGTGCGGCGGTCGGCGCAGTCAGCGCGCTCGCCGCGAGCGCGGGGTACTGGATCGGCGAGGGCTTCTGGATCCGGAAGGCAGTGCGAACGGTTGCGTCGCGCGCGTGGGTCGGCGGCCTCGCCGCGGGGGCCGGGGTTGCGACGTTCTGGATCGTGTATGGGTTCGCGATGAGCGGCGGCTTCGGACTCGTCGTCTGGATCCCCATCGGCGTGATCTGCGGACTGATCGCGCTGATCGTCGCCACTCCACTCACGGCTCGCGCGGCCCGGCGGGCAGACAGCGACCTCAGCAACGGCATCCCCACGATGTAGTGCGAGATGCCGGGTCGATCTCGCCTGACGCCCCCACTCACCTGCCGTTCGAGCTGGGCGCCCCCGAGATCTCGCCGGTCTAGAGGGTCTTGGCGTACCAGCGGCTCGCGTTGGGGTTGTCGTTGTACGGCTCGATCTCGATGAAGCCCTCGCTGGCGTACAGTGCGCCCGCAGCGGCGAGGGAGTGGTGCGTGTCGAGCACGAGCTCCTCGGCCCCGAGCTCGCGTGCGCGACGTTCGAGGTCGGCGATCAGCAGGCGTCCCCACCCGCGCCCGCGCGTCTCGGGGCGCAGGAACAGGTGCTTGATCTCGTAGCGCCGCCCGGCCGGCCCGTCGGGGATGAGGCGGATGCCGCCGCAGCCGACCGGCATCCCCTCGTCGTCATCGACGACCACGAACACCCCGGCGGGCGGGACGAAGACCGCGGGATCGGGGAACGTCGTCGTGTAGACCACGTTCTGGTGTGCGAAGCCGATCTCGCGGGATGCGAAGTACTCGGCCAGCAGCTCATGTGCTTCGGGGTCGTCGACGGGCGTGTCACGCAGGGTCACCATCGCTCCAGCGTATTCCGCGGCGCGAGACCCCGAGCCGTCGCATGCGGCCGTCTGCGCGTGCGCCGGGCGACCGCGCGCGACGGTTCGGGGCGAGGTGCCGGATGCCGGGTGCCGGGTGACGGGGTGCGGAAGGCACCCGACCTAGGATGGACGACATGACGACGCGCGTGGCCATCGTGGGCGGTACGGGGAAGCTCGGTGGCATCATCCGTGCCGTCGTGGACGACGAGGACGGCTTCGAGGTCGTCGCGGTGCTGTCGTCCCGGTCGGATCTCGCCGAACTCGACGGAGCCGATCTCGTGGTCGACGCGTCGGTGCCGGCGGTGTCGATCGACGTCGTCCGCGCCTCGATCGAGCGCGGCATCCCGGTGCTCGTGGGAACGTCCGGCTGGTCCGCGGAGCGCATCGCGCTGATCCGTCCGCTCGTCGAGGCGGCAGGCACCGGCGCGGTCTTCATCCCGAACTTCTCGCTCGGCTCGGTCCTCGGGTCGGCGCTCGCCGCGGCGGCCGCCCCGTTCTTCCCGTCGATCGAGATCGTCGAGGCCCATCGCGAGACGAAGGTGGATTCGCCCAGCGGCACGGCGGTGCGAACGGCCGAGCTCATCGCGGCGTCACGGTCCGTCGTCGGCCCGGTCGAGTCGCCCCACGTCGACCAGCGCGCACGCGGCCAGCAGGTCGCGAGCGTGCCGATCCACTCGCTGAGGCGCCCCGGTGTCGTGGCGCGTCAGGAGACGATCCTCTCCGGCGCGGGGGAGTCCCTCGCGATCGTGCACGACACGATCGAGCCCGCGCTCGCGTACGGTCCCGGCATCCGTCTCGCTCTCGCCGCCGCCCGTGACACGGTCGGCGTCGTCGTCGGACTCGATTCGTTCCTCGACATCGGACTGCGCGTCCCCGGCCCCCGCGCCGAGCCGCCGATCGACGACGGTGCGGTGCCGGGCCAGGTGGCCCGCGCCACCGGAGCATGAACGCCCGCATCTTCGTCGCCGTGATGGCGGTGCTCCTCGCGCTGTACATCGTGCTGGTCGGTCAGCGCGCCGTCCTTCTCCTGGTGAGCGGAGACGGCGTCGCGATCGCGATGGGCGTCGCACTCATCGTGCTTCCGCTGATCGCCGCCTGGGCGCTCGGCCGCGAGGTCTGGTTCGGCGTGCGTGCTCAGCAGCTCGCCACGCGCCTCGAGCGCGAGGGCGGGCTTCCCAGCGTCGAGGTCGCCGTCAAGCCCAGCGGGCGCGTCCTTCGCGGAGAGGGCGACGCCGTCTTCCCGACCTATCGTGCCGACGTCGAGGCGCACCCCGACGACTGGCAGGCCTGGTACCGCCTCGGCCTCGCGTACGACGCGGCGGGCGACCGCCGCCGGGCGCGTGAGGCCGTGCGCGCTGCGATCCGGCTCGAGAAATCCTCGCGCTAGACCGCCGCGGGCACCGCCGCCGCGACGGCGTCCGCGACCGTCGGGTGGCGGAACTCGAATCCGGATGCCGTCAGCGCCGCCGGAACGACGTTCGCGTCCGTCGTGAGGAGCGCCTCGGTGGCATCCGTTCCGAGGGCGAGCTTCAGGCCCCACACGGGAGCGCGAACGACGTAGGGACGGTTCATGCGCACCGCCAGGGCGAAGCCGAGGTCGTTGGCCGTCGCACGGGTCGGGCCGGTGAGGTTCACAGGACCCGTGAGGCGCTGCTCGATGATGTGCCGGATGCCGCGCACCTCGTCGTCCAGCGAGATCCACGGCCACACCTGGGTGCCGCGGCCGATCGGGCCGCTGACGCCGAGCTTCGTGAGGACCAGGAGCGGCTTGAGCACCCCCTCGCGGTGCACGACGGGAGCGGTGCGCACGGTCGCGACGCGAGCGTCCGGACCGGCCGCGTATGCCGCCGACTCCCACTCTCCGCAGAGGTCCGCGAGGAACGAGTCGCCGCGCGGGGAGTCTTCGGTGAACACCGCTCCGGGCGAGGATCCGTACCACCCGACCGCAGAAGAGGACACGAACGCGGGGGCGTCCGGGCCCAGTTCGCGGATCGCCCGAGCGAGGGCGCGCGTGGGGATGATCCGCGACCACAGCAGGGTGTTCTTGTAGCGCTGCGTCCAGGGGAACCGCCCGATGCTGGCGCCGTTCAGCCCGACGACGGCGTCCGCGCCCGCGAGCACGGCCGGATCGAGGGGTGCGGCATCCGTCAGCCATTCGACCTCGTCGGGCGCCTCGGCGGGCCTGCGGACGAGCCGCGTGACCTCGACGTCGTCGGCGCGCAGACTCTCGACGAGCGCGCCGCCGATCAGGCCGGAGGCGCCGGCGACGACGATGCGACGGATGGGATCAGGCAAGCGTCGCCTCGAGGGTGATCTCGATGCCCGCGAGCGCCTGCGAGACGGGGCAGCCGTTCTTCGCCTCGGTCGCGATGCGCTCGAAGTCCTCGGGGTCGATCCCCGGGACGACGGCATTGACGTTCAGATGACTGCCCGTGATGCCCGTGCCCGGCTTGAAGGTCACGGATGCCGTCGTGTCGATCGACTCGGGCGGGGTGCCGTTCTCGGCCAGCGCGTGCGAGAGAGCCATGCTGAAGCACGACGAGTGGGCCGCGGCGATGAGCTCTTCGGGCGTCGTGACGGACGACGAGCCCTCGCTGCGCGCCTTCCAATTGACGTCGAACGTGCCCAGTCCGGAGGACACGAACGTGACCTCGCCCGATCCTTCGAACAGGCTGCCCTTCCAGG
>JBEVLS010000178.1:0-7518 GCA_040509015.1 Microbacterium sp. | reverse complement strand
ACGTCGCGCGCGTGGTGGCCGCCGACCTGGTCGAGCTGCGCCTGCGTCGTGAGGAGCAGACGCAGCAGGTCCTCCGCGCGCTCCGCGTAGCGTCCGGCCCAGAACATGTCCTGCAGCGCGCGCGGAGACAGCGACGGCACCGTGCGGCTGAACGGCAGCGGGGCGATCTCGGTCAGCCCCTGGTCGGCGTCGGTGTCGGCGGACTTCAGCACCCAGACGTCCTTGGTCGTGGGCGCGGCATCCGGATCGTTCCGCACCGTCGCGAGGCCGCCCACGAGGGGGCGGTAGACCGACCCGTATCGCAGGGTGAACGAGCGGAACACGACCGGACGCGGATCGACCTGGCCGTCCGCGTTCCAGACGGGCACCTGCGACAGCGGGAGGAGCTCCTGGCCGACGAAGCGGTGCGGGGCCGCGAGCACGCGGGCGATGAGCTCGTCGCGAGTGAGCGCGGCGACCGACGCCCGCGGCCGGTCGATCGGTCGGACCAGGATGCCGTCGTCGTCGGCCGCGATGCGGGCGAGCACCCGCGCGCGGTCGTCGGGATCGCCGCACCACCACGTCGGCACCGAGGGCAGACGCAGCTGCTCGCCGAGCAGGTGCTCGCAGATCGCGGGCATGAAGGGGAGCAGCGCCGGGTTCTCGAGGACTCCGGCGCCGAGGCCGTTGACGAGCCGCACGCGCCCGCGACGCACCGCCTCGGCGAGGCCGGCGATGCCGAGGCGGGAGTCCGCGCGCATCTCGAGCGGATCGCACCACTCGGCGTCGACGCGCCGCACGATGACGTCGATGCGCTCGGACGGGATCGCCCCCGGCCACCCGGCGGGCTTGGACCACACCCAGCCGTCGCGCACCACGAGGTCGCTGCCCTGCACGAGCGGGAAGCCGAGCGCGTTCGCGAGGAAGGCCTGGTCGAAGGCGGTCTCGGAGTGCGTGCCCGGCGAGAGGACCACGATGCGGGGCTCGTCGACGTCGTCGGGGACCGAGCTGAGCAGTGCGGCGCGGAGGGCCGCGAAGTACGGCTCCATCCGGTGCAGGTCGCCCTCCTGATACAGATCGGGAAGCACCTGAGAGATCACGCGGCGGTTCTGCATCGCGAAGCCGAGGCCCGACGGCGCCTGCACCCGATCCGCGAGCACGTGCCATTCGCCGTCGGCGTCGCGCCCGAGGTCGGTGCCCGAGAGCAGCAGCGGCTGCGGGTCGAAGCCGGACTCCCGAGCCGCGGGCCGGGCGAACCCGGAGTGGCCGAAGACGGTCGCCGCCGGGACGATGCCCGACGAGAGCAGCGTCTGTTCGCCGTACAGGTCGGCCAGGATCGCGTTGAGCAGCTCGGCGCGCTGCGCGAGACCGACCTCGAGTCGCACCCACGTCGCCGAGTCGATCACCAGCGGCATCGGGTCGAGCTGCCACGGCTGGGGCCCCGACGCCGGGTTGACGTACGTCACGCCGTCGTCCGCGAGGAAGCGCGTGATCTCGCCCTCGACGCGGTGGAGCTCTTCGGGGGTGAGCGCGAGGGCGACCGCCGCCATCGCCTTCCACGCCGGCCGCAGCCCGCCGTCGGGGGCCACCACCTCGTCGTAGCGGGCCAGCGAGGCCAGGGCGAGCCCGTGCTCGAGTCCCGAGGGCACCACGAGCGGCAGTGTCGCCCCCGACACAGTCGCCGCGTAATCGCGCAGTACCGTCACGCCTGTGGAACCCTCCGAAGGTCCAGCGTACGGGGATAGTCGAGGGTCGCCGCGCGTCGGCCCGCCTCGCGGGCGCCCGCGACGTCGAACGCCCCGGCCGTGTGACCGCGGGGCTCGAAGCGCCCGGAACGCCGCGCTTCGGCCTCGTTGGCGTTGATCGGCGGATGGTCGTACGCACGGCCGCCCGGGTGCACCACGTGATAGGTCGCGCCGCCCAGGCTGACCCCCGACGCGATGTCGACGACGTCGAAGGTGAGGGGCGCCTGCACCTCGATCGACGGGTGCAGGGCCGACCACGGCTGCCACGCCCGGTACCGGACGCCGGCGTAGTACTCGCCGGGGTTGCCCGTCGACGTGAGCGGCACCTCGACGCCGTTGCACGCGACGAGGTGCCGCGAGGGGTCGATGCCGTGCACCTTCACCTGCACGCGCTCGACGGACGAGTCGACGTAGCGGGCGGTACCCCCGGCCGTTGCCTCTTCGCCGAGCACATGCCACGGTTCGATCGCCTGACGCAGCTCGAGTTCGATCGTCGCGTCGCCGACGCTGGACGAGAAGCCTGTCCACCCGCCGTCCTCTTCCTCCGTCCGAACGGGCGCCCCGACCGTGGCGGCGATCCGTGTCATGCCGATCCGGGGGAACCGGAACTCGGTGAAGGAATCGAGCCAGGTCTCTTCGAACAGGATGCCGTGCGCCCGGAGATCGGCGACGACCTCGCCGATGTCGCGGATCGCCCCCTGCGGCATCAGGAAGTCGTCGTGCAGGGTGGTGCCCCACCGCACGAGCGGAGCCGTCAGCGGCTTCTCCCAGAACATCGCCACGAGGCTGCGCACGAGCAGCGCCTGCACGAGGGCGAGCTGGGGATGCGGCGGCATCTCGAAGCCGCGCAGTTCGAGAAGGCCCAGACGCCCCCGGCTCGAGTCCGGGCTGTACAGCTTGTCGATGCAGAACTCGGCCCGGTGCGTGTTGCCCGTGAGGTCGGTCAGCAGGTGTCGCAGGGACCGGTCGACGAGCCACGGACTCGGCTCGGTGCCCTCGACCGGATCGGCGCTCGCCGTCAGGCGTCGGATCTCCTGGAGTGCGATCTCCATCTCGTACACGGCCTCGGGGCGGCCCTCGTCGAACCGCGGAGCCTGGCTCGTCGGGCCGATGAACCGACCCGAGAACAGGTATGACAGAGACGGATGCCGCTGCCAGTAGGTGATGAGGCTCGCCAGCAGGTCGGGCCGGCGCAGAAGGGGGGAGTCGATCGGCTGGCTTCCGCCGAGCGTGATGTGGTTGCCGCCGCCGGTGCCGGTGTGCGTGCCGTCGACGTCGAACTTCTCCGTCGCGAGGCGGGCTCTGCGCGCCTCGTCGTAGAGCGTGAAGGTCAGGTCGCGCTGCTCCTGCCACGACGCGGTCGGCTGCACGTTGACCTCGATGACGCCGGGATCCGGCGTCACGATCAGCTGCTGCAGGCGGGAGTCCGGCGGTGGACCGTAGCCCTCGATCACGAGCCGGATGCCGGCATCCGCCGCCGCCCGCTCGATGACGTGCAGCAGATCGGCGTAGTCGTCGAGCTTCAGCACCGGCGGCAGGAAGACGTGCACGTGACCATCGCGCGCCTCGAAGGTGAGCGCGGTCGTCGCGGCGCCCTCGGGGTCGACCACCTTCACCGGGCGGATGCCGGGCTCGAGCGGGTCGCCCGCTTCGAGGTACGACGGCTCGCCGGGCCACTCGGGGTCGGTCCACGCGACCGAGTCGAGCGGCAGGCGAAGACCGACGGCGCTCGTGCCGGAGGAGAGGACCAGGCGGCCGCGGCGGAATCGCCACGCCGGGCTCGTCCACGGGTCGTCGTCCGTCACCAGCGGGAGCACCCAGCCGGTCGGCGCCCCTGCCGTGCGATCGAGTGCCGCAACGCCCGCCGCGTCGAGTTCGACCTCATCGGGTCGGGCGCCCTCGGGCTCGCGCAGCTCGGCGGCGAGCGCGGCGAGCGGGTCCTCGTACGCGGCGAGCAGTCGCCGCGCGGGCAGCCCGAGAAGTCCCGTCACCCGTTGCGCGAGGATCTCGGCGTTCAGTCGCGCCTCGGGGTCCTTCGCCTGTCCCCACGGGTCCGCCAGGAGCGCGGGGTCGTTCCACAGGGGCTCGCCGTCGACGCGCCACTGCAGGGCGATGTTCCAGCGCGGGAGCGGTTCGCCCGGGTACCACTTGCCCTGACCGCGGTGCACGACTCCGCCGAGGGCGTATGTCTCGCGCAGCCGATCGGCCAGGACGTTCGCGAGCTCGCGCTTCTCAGGGCCGTCGGCATCCGTGTTCCACTGCGCGCTCGTCGCGTCGTCCAGCGAGACGAACGTGGGCTCCCCGCCGATCGTGAGGCGCACGTCGCCCGCGCGCAGCCGCTCGTCGACGGCTTCGCCGACTGCGTCGATGCGCTGCCACTGGCGGTCGGTGTAGGGCTTGGTCGTGCGGGGGTCCTCGTGCACACGGCGCACCTCGTTGTGGAACGAGAAGGTCACCTCGGTCGGCTCGATCGCCCCCTCGATCGGCGCTGCGCTCGATGGATGGGGGGTCGCGCTGAGCGGGATGTGACCCTCGCCGGCGAAGAGCGCGCTCGTCGGGTCGAGGCCGATCCAGCCGGCTCCGGGGATGAAGACCTCGGCCCACGCGTGGAGATCCGTGAAGTCGGCCTCCGGACCGCTCGGACCGTCGAGCGACTTCTGGTCCGACGCGAGCTGGACCAGATAGCCCGACACGAAGCGCGCGGCGAGTCCGTATTGGCGCAGCAGGCTGACGAGCAGCCACGCGCTGTCGCGGCAGGATCCGATGCCCGATGACAGCGTGAAATCGGGGGACTGCACCCCGGCCTCCATGCGGACGCTGTAGGCCACGTCGCGATTGACGGCTCTGTTGAGATTCGCCAGGAACGTGACGGTCGGGACGCCCTCGGACGGCAGAGCGGGCAGTGCCTGTCGCCACGAATCGGCGCGTCCGCTCTCGTCGACGGGACGAAGATACGGTGCGAGGTCGGCGGCGAGACCGGGTTCGTAGGCGAAGGGGAAGCGCTCGGCGTACTCCTCGATGAAGAAGTCGAGCGGGTTGATCACCATCATGTCGGCCACGAGCCCGACCGTGATCTCGAGACGGCTCACCTTCTCGGGGAACACGACGCGGGCCAGCCAGTTGCCGAACGGGTCCTGCTGCCAGTTGAGGAAGTGGTTCGACGGCGAGATGTCGAGCGAGTACGCCTCGATGGGCGTGCGGGAGTGCGGGGCGGGTCGCAGTCTGATCACATGGGGCGCGACCGATATCGGACGCGCGAACTCGTAGCCGGTGTAATGCTCGAGCGCGACTTTGATCGACATGGACTCAGCCTGGTGCATGCGCGTTGCGGATGGGTTACGGGCGCCGTCATCCGCGTCGCGCAATAGGGTGGACGCGTGAGCGAATTCACGGTCCGGCGAGCACGCGCAGCCGATGTGCGCGGCATCCAGACCATGCTCGAGCCCTACGTGCAGCGCCGCATCCTGCTCGGAAAAGACCTCGTCGTGCTCTACGAGGCGCTGCAGCAGTTCGTCGTCGCGCAAGACGCCTCCGGCCGCCTGATCGGCTGCGGCGCGCTGCACGTGATGTGGGAGGACCTCGGCGAGATCCGCACCCTCATCGTCGCCGACGACTGGCTGCATCGCGGCGTCGGTCGCGGCATCGTCGAGCACCTCGAGTCCAGCGCCCGCGAGCTCGGTCTCTCTCGTCTGTTCTGCCTGACCTTCGAGGTCGAGTTCTTCTCGCGGCGGGGTTTCTCGTCGATCGGCGAGCAGGTCGTCGATCCCGACGTCTACTCGCAGCTCATCCGCAGCCCCGACGAGGGCATCGCGGAGTTCCTCGATCTGGCCCACGTCAAGCCCAACACGCTCGGCAACACCCGGATGATCAAGCGGCTGTAGGCGCGCCGCCCGGCGCTATCGATGCGCCGTGCTTACCCTGGACGCATGAGCGGCCAAGCCCCGCGTCGGCGGCATTCCCCGGCGGTGTACCGCCGTCGGCGACTCGTCCTGCTGATCGGCATCCTCGTGGTCGCCGCGGTGGTCTGGCTTCTCGTCGCCCAGCCGTGGCGGGGGAGCGCCGACGACGCGAAGACCCCCTCGTCGGCGTCGCAGGATGCCGCATCCGACCTCCCGGTGCCCACCGATACCGCGCCGACCGCGACGGGTTCGCCGAGCGCGCCTGCCGAGGGCGAGGCCGAGGCGCCTGCTGAGACTCCGACGGCGCCCGCCTGCGTCGCCGGCGACGTCACGGTCGAGGCCATCAGCGACATGGACTCCTACGGATCCGGGCAGAACCCGCAGCTGTCGATCCAGCTCACGAACAACAGCGAGTCCGACTGCACGATGAACGTCGGCACGACGACCCAGAAGTTCACGATCGCCAGCGGCGATGACGTCTGGTGGCGCTCGACGGACTGCCAGTCCGAGCCGAGCGACATGGTCGTGCTGATCGCGGCCGGACAGACCGTCACCAGCGCGACACCGCTCGCGTGGGATCGCACGCGCTCGGCTGTCGGCAGCTGCGAGGACGCGAACCGCCAGGTCGCGCCGGGAGGCGGAGCGTCGTATCACGTGGCCGTGGAGATCGGCGGCATCGCCTCTACCCAGTCGAAGCAGCTGCTCCTATACTGAGGACGTCCTGGCGCCCTCGTCGCCGTGATCGGACGCCGCGCAGGCTCAACAGAACAACGGAGTCTGTCCCCCGAAGAGGGGACAGACATCTTGTTGCGCCCAGCCTATTCTGGTGATAGCTCCCGACGCGGCGGAAGCGCGTTGTCCCCAGCAATGTCTCGTTCCCCAGCGAGTAGCGATCGCCGCAGACAGTCCGGAGAGCATTGGCGGCCCTCTCTGGGTCGGTCCCGGCCAGGATCGATCAAGAGGGGGCCGAACCTTTTCCCGGCCGCATCGAGCACACGCGGCGGCGGGGCCGAAGCTCCTCCCGGATGCTCCGACCCCGCGCTCCCCAGCGGCGTCTGCGCCTACCTGCCGAAGACGTCCTTCTCCATCGCGTCGTAGCCCTCTGCCTGCGGGTCGCCGTGGAGGCCCCCCGACAGCGCGTACTCCTCCTCGGGCGACAGCACCAGGCGTTTGCGCGCGTAGAGGGCGAACCCGAGGAAGATCACGGCGTACACGACGAAGATCGCGACGATGGCGAGCCAGAAGGCCTGGTTGAACAGCAGCCCGACGAAGACGATCGCCGCGATGACGGCGGCCGAGTACGCGCCGAACAGGCCCCAGGGGCTCTTGTACGGACGGGCGGCGTCGGGGAACTTGCGGCGCAGGATGATGAACGACACCATCTGCAGGAAGTAGGCGAGCACGGCTCCCCACACGGCGATGTTCAGCACGATCGCACCCGCGGGGCTGGCGTCACCGCCTGCTGCCTGCACGACCACGAGGGCGAGGAAGCCCAGGACGGCACCGAAGACGAGGGCGACCCACGGGGTCTTGCTCTTCTTGCCCGTGAGCGACAGCCAGCGGGGGTAGTACCCCGCGCGAGACAGCGAGTACATGTTGCGCCCGTAGGCGAACATGATGCCCATGAGCGAGGCGAGGAGACCGATGAGCGCCAGCAGAGCCAGGATGGCTGCCGCCTGATCCCCGACCATCGCCCGGAAGCCGTCCAGGAGCGGCTCGAGCGAGCCGCCTGTGGCCTCGGCTCCGAGGACGCCGGTGTTGAGGAAGAGCACGATGAGGCCGGTGGCGATGAGCGTCCCGCGTGCCCACAGGCCGGCGCGGGGGATGTCGCGCGCCGGGTCGTGCGACTCCTCCGCAGCGAGCGGCAGTTCCTCGATGCCGAGGAAGAACCACAT
>JBEVLS010000177.1:0-5310 GCA_040509015.1 Microbacterium sp. | reverse complement strand
GCCGGGGCGCGTCGTCGTGCGCGCAGAGATCAGGGCTTGATGACCGGGATCGCCGAGGTCTCGACGGCGACCTTCCGGCGGTGGAGCGCCCGCTGCTCGGGGAGCGAGATGTCGAAGATCACGGCGAGCAGGCGGATGACGGCGGTGACGATGATGCCCGCGACGGATGCCGCGACCAGCGGTGCGCCGAACGAGTAGGCGCCGGCGATCACGAGGCAGCCCGCGCCCGCGGCGACGGCGTAGAGCGAGCCCACGTGCATGATCGCCACCGGCAGGCCCATGATCATGTCGCGGAGGATGCCGCCGCCGACGGCCGAGCACACCCCGACGAAGATCGCGGGCGCCATCGGCAGACCGAGCGTCAGCGCCTTGCCCGTGCCGAAGGCGCCGAACAGCCCGATGACGACGGCGTCGAGGCCGACGATCACGCCGTTCAGCCTGCTGAAGACGCCGGCGAGCAGCATCCCGACCAGCGCCGCTCCCGTCGCGGTCAGCAGGTACCAGTTGCTCTGGAGCGTCACCGGCGGCACGTTCAGGAGCAGGTCGCGGATGAGACCGCCGCCCATGCCCATCACGATGCCGATGATCGCGACGCCGAGGAGGTCGAGGCGTCGCTGGCCGCGGAAGTTCGATGCGAACAGCGCGCCTTGGATGCCGCCCAGCCCGACGGCGAGCAGATCCGCCCAGAGGGGGATGACGAGTACCGGGCTCTCCACGTCATTCATTCTCGGGGTGTCGTCAGGGAATGTGCGTGCGCACCGCCGCGAGGAATCCGTCCGGATCGTCGGTCCACAGTCGCACGGCGTCGAACCCGACACTGTCCGAGCCGAGTCGTGCGGTCACCGGTCCGTCCAGAACGATCAGGATGTTCGTCTCGTCCTGCATCCGGAGCGCGAGCGTGCGACCGTGCGGCTGCTCGTCGCGCACCTTCGGGCCTTTCTCGACGACATCACGCGATCGCTCGACAGATGCGACCACGTCCCAGGGCAGGTCGATCTCGACCTCCGCCCCGGCGCGGGCTCGAATCCCGTCTGGTCCGACGGCGTGCGGGCGTGTCAGGTAGCCCATCAGCAGCCCCAGCATCCACGTCACCCCCCATATTCCTGCGAGGAGAAGCGGTATCCGTACCCACGGCCACGGATGCACGATGAGATCGACGATCGGGATCTCGATCGCCGAGAGCACGATGAAGATGACCAGGATCGTGAGGACGGGGGAGTGATACGCGAACGCCGACGCCCCGGCGGGGACGCGCGGTCGACGGAAGATGAAGCGGTAGAGGCTCACCCACACCCCGACCTCCATCCGCCAGGCGGCTCGCGCACCGCGAACGATCCTCTCGATCGGCGCGCGGCGCTCAGGTGGTCTCGTGCCCGCGGACATCACGATTCCGCCTCACGCGCTGCCGCAGCCCGCTCGACGAGCGCGGTGAACCGTCCGATGATCGCCTCGATGTGCTCCCGCAGGTCGTCGACCTCGGCGTCGTTCCATCCCTGCGTCAGTGCGATCGACAGCTGGTCGTGATCGGCGACCATCGACGCCATGAGTGACGCGCCCTGATCCGTCAGCGAAACGAGCACCGCGCGGCGGTCATCGGGATGAGGCGTTCGCCGCACGAGTGCGCTCTCGATCAGCTCGTCGACGAGGGTCGTGACGTGTCGCGGCGTGATCTCCATCTGCTCGGCGAGATCGCGCTGCCTCAGGGGCCCCTCTCGCTGGATCAGCCACAGGAGGTGCGCGTGGCGGCGGGTGAGTCCGACGGCTGCGAGCTCGCGCGCCTGATCCTCCTCGAGAAGCGAGGTGAGCAGAAGGAGCCGATCAAAAAGCTGTGTGCGCGACATAGTGAATAGAGTACACTAATGGCGATCGCCTGGCAGGTCGTGGGTCGTATCCGCCCGTGGTCGCACCCGGCGACGATAATGGAACCGTGCCCACCTATCGCGACGAAGTCGTGGTCCTGCGCACCCACAAGCTGGGTGAAGCCGACCGCATCGTCACGCTGCTGAGCAGGCGGCACGGCAAGATCCGGGCCGTCGCGAAGGGCGTCCGGCGCACATCGTCGCGGTTCGGCTCGCGGCTGGAGCCGTTCATGGTCGCCGACGTGCAGATGTACGAAGGCCGGTCGCTCGACATCGTCCAGCAGGCCGAGTCCCTCGGGTCGTACGGCGCCGACATCGTCGCCCACTACGACCGCTACACGTCCGCTCACGCGATGGTCGAGGCCGCCGACCGCCTCAACGAAGCCGAGGCGACGCCTCAGCAGTACCTGCTGCTCGTCGGGGGCCTCCGGGCGCTCGCGAAGGGCGAGCACGCCTCGCGCAGCGTGCTGGATTCGTACCTCCTGCGGGCGATGGCGCTGTCGGGGTGGGCGCCCGGCCTCGTCGACTGCGCCCGCTGCGGCAAGCCCGGCCCGCACGATTCGTTCGTCGCACAGCTCGGCGGAACGGTGTGCGCCGACTGCGCGCCCGTCGGCTCCGCGCGCATCGCACCCCCCACCTCGGCTCTCCTGCGATCGCTCATGGCGGGGGAGTGGGAGGACGTGGATGCCGCTCTGCCGGCGTCGTCCGCCGCGGCGTCCGGGCTGATCGCGGCCTATGCGCAGTGGCACCTCGAGCGCGGCATCCGCTCGCTCGCCCATGTGCCCGCAGGAGACGCCCGATGACGCCGAAGCCGTTCACCCATCGGGATGCGGTCGCGTACAAGCCCGTGGACTGGACGGGGCTCTACCCGCCGACGTTTCCCAAGGGGGCGGTGCCCGGGCACGTCGCCATCGTGATGGACGGCAACGGCCGCTGGGCGAACCGTCGCGGGCTCACCAGGGTCGAGGGCCACAAGGCCGGCGAAGCCGCCCTGCTCGACGTCGTGGCGGGCGCCATCCAGGCAGGGGTCACGCACCTGTCGGTCTACGCGTTCTCGACCGAGAACTGGTCGCGTTCGCCTGACGAGGTGCGCTTCCTCATGGGGTTCAATCGCGATGTGCTGCACCGCCGCCGCGACCAGCTCAACGAGTGGGGTGTGCGGGTGCGCTGGGCGGGTCGCAAGCCGCGCCTGTGGGGGTCGGTCATCAAGGAGCTGCAGTTCGCCGAGCAGCTCACGCGCGACAACGACGTGCTCACGCTGACGATGTGCGTGAACTACGGCGGTCGCGTCGAGCTCGTCGACGCCATGCGCTCGATCGCGGACGACGTCGCGGACGGACGACTCAAACCCTCGGCGGTGAGCGAGAAGCTCATCCGCAGCCGGCTGTATCAACCCGGGATGCCGGATGTCGACCTCTTCGTCCGCTCGAGCGGCGAGCAGCGCACGTCGAACTTCCTGCTGTGGGAGTCGGCGTACGCCGAGTTCGTGTTCCTCGACACGCTGTGGCCCGACTTCTCGCGCGTGGACCTGTGGAACGCGATCGGGCTGTACCTCGATCGCGATCGCCGTTTCGGCGGCGCGGTCGACGCCCCCGGGGCGTGACCGGGTTCGCATCCGCCGGAATACACCTGCGAAACGCTCGGTTGCGCCTGAGGTGAGCGAAACCATCAAGATCGACGTCTGGTCCGACATCGCATGCCCCTGGTGCTACATCGGCAAGCGCAACCTCGAGCACGGCCTCGCCGCGGCATCCGCCGACGACGACGCCCCCGTCGTCGAAGTGACGTACCACTCGTTCGAACTGTCTCCCGACACTCCCGTCGAGTTCGAGGGTTCCACCACCGACTTCCTCGCGACCCACAAGGGCATCTCGGTCGAGCAGGCTCGCGAGATGAACGACCGCGTCACCGGCATCGCCGCGAACTCGGGCCTCGAGTACCACATGGACGACGTCAAGCACACGAACACCGTCAAGGCGCACGAGCTGCTGCACTTCGCGAAGGAGCAGGGCAAGCAGCTCGAGCTCGCCGAGCGGCTCATGTCGGCCTACTTCGTCGAGGGCCGCCACCTCGGCCGTGAGGACGAGCTGGTCTCGCTCGCCGCCGATGCAGGACTCGATGCGGATGCCGCGCGCGACGCGCTCGTGTCGGGACGCTACCTGCAGGCCGTGCGCGCCGATCAGGCCCAGGCTCAGGCCTACGGCATCAACGGCGTGCCGTTCTTCGTGGTCGACGGCAAGTACGGCGTCTCGGGCGCTCAGCCCGCCGAGGCGTTCAGCCAGATCGTGCGTCAGGTGTGGGCCGAGCATCGCGAAGAGGCCTCGGCGTCCGCCGAGGCCTGAGCCCGGTCCGCGAGCCCCGCCGAGGGGTCAGGCGGGGAGGTTCGCCTCGATCAGCTCGACGATCGCGGGGTCGTCGGGCACCGTCTTCGGCGAGAAGCGGCGCACCTCACCGCTGGGGAGGACCACGAACTTCTCGAAGTTCCAGGTCACGCGGCCCGTCTCGTCGGCGGTGTCCTTGAGCTGCTTGTACAGCGGCGCGGCACTGCGCCCGTTGACCTTCACCTTGTCGAAGACGGGGAACGAGACGCCCCAGGTCGTCGCGCAGTAGTCGAGGATCTGCTCGGTCGAGCCCGGCTCCTGCAGGAACTGGTTGCTCGGGAAGCCGACGACGCTGAAGCCCCGATCCGCGTACGCCTTCTGCAGCTGCTCCAGCTGCTCGTACTGCGGCGTGAGCCCGCATTTGGACGCGAGGTTCACGACGAGGAACACCTTGTCACCGAGATCGGACAGTTTCGCGGTGCCGCCGTCGGCGGTCTGGAAGGGGATTTCGCGCACATCGGTGGCCGCCTGCTCAGTCATGTCCCCAGGCTACGACGTCGCGTTCGGCGAAGGGTCGGATTCCAGTGGGAGAATGATGACGTGACCACTGCCCTCGCCCCCGCGCGCACCCTGCGCATCGGGCCCATCGAACTCGACGCGCCCGTCGTGCTCGCGCCCATGGCCGGGATCACGAACACGGCGTTCCGCCGTCTCTGCCGCGAATACGGGGCGGGGCTCTATGTGAGCGAGATGATCACGACCCGGGCGCTCGTCGAACGCAACGCCGTCACGATGCGCCTCATCACCCACCACGAGTCCGAGACGCCGCGCTCGATCCAGCTGTTCGGCGTCGATCCCGCGACCACCGAGGCGGCCGTGCGGCTGCTCGTCGAAGAGGACCGCGCCGACCACATCGACCTGAACTTCGGGTGCCCGGTGCCCAAGGTGACGCGCAAGGGCGGGGGAGCTGCACTGCCCTGGAAGCTCGGGCTGTTCCGCGACATCGTCACCCGTGCCGCCCGGGCGGCCGGCGACATCCCGCTGACGATCAAGATGCGCAAGGGCATCGACTCCGACCACCTGACGTTCCTCGATGCCGGCCGCATCGCCGAGGATGCCGGTGTCGCAGC
>JBEVLS010000176.1:0-10521 GCA_040509015.1 Microbacterium sp. | reverse complement strand
GGGTGCGGACGAGGCCGTCCGCGACCTCGAGGAACCGCTCCGGGCTCGCGCTCGCGAGGGCGTGCACGCCCGACACGATGAGTCCGCCGTGGTGCGCCGGCGTCGAGGAGCGCAAGCGGCCGAAGGCGGCGACCGGGTCGACGGCGACAGGCGTCTCGAACCTGGTCGTGAGGCACAGCTGATACGCGTCGCCCTCGCGGATCGCGTCGCGGCACCGCTCGACGAGGGCGGCGTACTCCCCCGGCTCGTGACGCGCGCGGACGGGCACGGGCTCAGCGGCCTCGACCCGGTCGGGCGGGGCGGCCTCGCGGTCCGGCGGGACGAACGCACCCTGATCCGGCGAGAACACCCACACCTCGCGCGCGGCGTGGTCGAACGCGATCAGGTGGTCGACCCGCAGCCACCGCTCCGACGGGACGGTGGTGTCGGATGCCGCTCGCGGCGCGCCCGCGCGGGCGGCGGCATCCTCGTAGCCGAGCCAGCCGACCCATCCGCCGCGGAATCGCCCGCCCTCCGCCAGCGGGGCGTGACTCGAGCAGTCGGTGCCGCGCACGCGCTCGGGATGCTCCTCGACCGTTCCCGTCCCGACCCAGCTCCATCCGCGGTCGGCGCCGGGTCCGGCATCCAGCCAGAACACGTGCTCGCCTCCGTCCGCCACCGCGGCGAAGACCGCCGACGGGTCGACCCAGTCCGGCAGGCGCACGGGTGCCGGGAGCGCGGACATGTTCCCAGGCTAGAGGGATGCGCGGGCTCTAGGCTCGTGGCGTGAACGAGTTCCTGTCCTGGCTGCTCGACACCGTCCAGAGCGTCGACCCGGTCGTTCGCACCCTCATCGCGGGGGTCGCGATCATGCTCGAGACGAGTGTGCTGGTCGGCCTGGTCGTGCCCGGGGACACGATCGTGATCGTCGCGGGAACAGCGGTGGGAAGCCCTCTCGAGGGTGTGATCCTCGGCGTCGTCGTCGTGATCGGAGCGCTTCTCGGCGAGAGCATCGGCTTCTGGCTGGGACGATTCCTCGGACCGAAGATCCGGGACTCGCGTCTGGGGCGCCGGATCGGTCACGCCAACTGGGACAAGTCCGAGCGCTACCTCCAGCGCCGTGGCGGACCGGCGATCTTCCTCTCGCGGTTCCTGCCCGTGCTGCACTCGCTCGTGCCGCTGACCGTCGGGATGAGCGAGTACTCGTACCGCCGATTCCTCGCCTGGACGACGCCTGCCTGCATCGTCTGGGCATCCCTGTACATCTCGGTGTCGTCGCTCGCGGCCGGCACGTACCGCGAGCTCGCCGACCGGCTGCACTACGCGGGCTACATCTTCGTCGCCGTCATCGTGGTGTTCCTCATCGGCGTCTTCGTGGCCAAGAAGATCATCGAGCGCAACGAGCGCGCCCACCTGACGGAGTCTTCCGTCACCGAACGTTCAGAGGGCGCACCGGAGGACGTGGAAGACTAGGCGCGATGCCCGACAACGCCGAAGCCCCGATTCCCGCGAAGATCCTCTGGTTCGCGCGCCTGGAGCATCGCTTCCACACGTGGCGCGAGCGCCGCGCGCGTGGTCGCGGACTCAAGCCCACCGTCACGCCCTTCCCCGGCTATGCCAGCACGGAGTGGGTGCGGGTCCTCGGGCGCGTGCTCATCGTGCCGCCGGTCAAGCAGCGCACCACCGGCGAGTACTCGAGCGTCCGAGGCTGGCGCAGCTTCGCCGCCGTTCCCGTCGGCTTCGCGCAGGTCACGGTCACGATCGGGGGCGTGAGCCACGACGTCGTGTCGGACCGCGGCGGTGTCATCGACACCGTCCTCCCCGCGCGGCTCGAGCCCGGCTGGCAGACCTTCACGATGTCGGTCGAAGGCGGCGAGGGCATCGAGACCCGGGTCTTCGTGGTCGATCCCGACATCCGCTTCGGGGTGGTCTCCGACATCGACGACACCGTCATGGTGACGGCGCTCCCCCGCCCCCTCATCGCAGCGTGGAACTCGTTCGTCATCGACGAGCACGCGCGCCAGCCCGTGCCCGGAATGGCGGTGCTCCTCGAGCGCGTCGCCCGCGACAACCCGGGATCGCCCATCGTCTACCTCTCGACGGGAGCGTGGAATGTCGCCCCGACGCTCATCCGCTTCCTGCGGCGTCACCTGTTCCCGCCCGGAGCGATGCTCCTCACCGACTGGGGACCGACGCACGACCGCTGGTTCCGCAGCGGCAAGGCGCACAAGGCCGCCAATCTCCGGCGCCTCGCACGCGAGTTCCCCGACGTGCGCTGGCTTCTGATCGGCGACGACGGGCAGCACGATGACGAGCTGTACACCGACTTCACCCGCGAGCACCCGGCCAACGTGGCGGCGGTCGCGATCCGGCGGCTGTCGCCGGCCGAGGCGGTTCTGGCGGGTGGCCGCACGGCTGTGGACGACCACTCCGCGGCGTCCATCCCGTGGGTCAGCGACGACGACGGCGCCGGGCTGCTCGAGCGCCTCGAAGAGGTCGGCGTCATCACGAGCTGATGTCGGACCCCGGTCGTAGGCTGGGCGCATGTGCGGACGTTTCGTCGTAGCCAGTTCCGGTCCCGATCTGGTCGGGGTGCTGAGAGTCGACATCGTGGGTGACGACCTCCCCGAGCCGTCGTACAACATCGCGCCGACGTCCCGGGCGGCGATCGTCCTCGACTCGATGAAGACCGATCTGCCCACGCGACGTCTCGAGCCGGCACGCTGGGGCCTCGTGCCGTCGTGGGCGAAAGACCCCAAGATCGGCGCACGCGCGTTCAACGCCCGCTCCGAAGAGCTCGAAGACAAGCCGATGTTCCGGGGCGCGCTCGAGAAGCGCCGCGCCGTCGTGCCGGCCTCCGGCTACTACGAGTGGAAGACCGTCGACGGCGTCAAGACTCCGCACTACATCCACCCGCAGGACGACGAGCCGCTGTTCTTCGCCGGCCTCTACGAGTGGTGGAAGGATCCGGCCAAGGCCGACGACGATCCCGACCGCTGGCTGCTGAGCTTCACGATCCTCACCCGCGACTCCATCGGGCATCTCGGCTCCATCCACGACCGCATGCCTCTCTTCGTCGACGCCGACCACGCCGACGCGTGGCTCGATCCGACGACCGACAATGTGCGCGACGTTCTCGACGCCGCGATCGACGCGGCTCCGCGCGTCGCCGAGACGCTCGACGACCACGTCGTCTCGTCGGCGGTCGGCAATGTGCGCAACAACTCCCCCGAGCTCATCGAGCCCGTCTGACCACCGGCCGACTATCCTCGAACGGTGCTGTCGACCGTCGGACCGACGCGCGTCCTCGACGCGGCCGACTGGCGTGCGCGCGAGGCGCAGCACCACGCCCGCGCCGACGCCCTGACCGCAGACCACCGCGCCCGTGCCGGCCGGGGTGAGCGGCATCCCGTCGAGGACTTCCTCTTCACGTACTACTCGTACAAGCCGTCCGTGCTGCGGCGCTGGCATCCCGGCGAGGGCGTCGCGCTGACGGATGCCGCGGACGATCCGCGGGCGCAGTGGCGCTGGTACCGCGCGGATGCCTCATCGCGGACGGTCGCGGTGGACGGCGTCTCGTTCCGCGCCGAGCGCGCCCTGCTGCTGACGGGTGTCGGGCGGATCCTGCGCGCCACGGTGGGCCGCGCCGGGGTTTTCGGCTGCTTCGGCCTGCACGAATGGGCGATGGTCTACCGGCAGCCCGAGCACCGGCATCCGGTGCCTCTCAGACTCGGTCAGACCGAGACCGACGGCGTCGTCGAGGCCCACGAACTGCGGTGCACGCACTTCGACGCTTTTCGATTCTTCACCCCGGACGCCGCTCCCCTCAACCGCGAGCAGCCGTCGCGCGAGACGCAGCCGCTGCTCGAGCAGCCGGGCTGCCTTCACGCCGGCATGGACCTGTACAAGTGGGCCGTCAAGCTCGGACCGATCGTCCCCGGTGACCTGCTGCTCGACGCGTTCGAGCTCGCCCGTGACATCCGCACCCTCGACATGCGTGCCTCGCCCTACGACCTGACCGGCTGGGGCTATGACCCGGTGCCGATCGAGACCGGCGAGGGCAAGGCCGAGTACGTGCGCGCACAGCGGGCGTTCGCCGATCGCGGCGCGGCGATCCGCGCCCGCCTGCTGGCTGTCATCGATTCCGCCTGATCACTCCACCGGCGCGCAGTCGCCGCACGGCACGAGACCCCGCCCCTCGGACGCGAGCTCGAGGCGCAGTCTCATCACCCTGGCCGCCGCGTCGTCGAGGCGCGTCGCCGGGAGCGCGCCGGAGTCGACGGCGGCGACGATGCCGTCGGCGATCCTCGCCGCCGAGTCCGCCTGCGAGAACATGACGGCGAGCACCATGTCGTTGCCTGCCGCCAGGGCCGCGACGGCGTTCGCGACAGGGTCGGCGTACGCGGGCTCGCCCGACGCCTGGAGCATGCCGAGATCGTCGGTGATCGACACCCCGTCGAAGCCCAGCTCTTCACGCGCGATGCGATGCCATTCTGCCGACATCGACGCGGGTGCGGAATCCACCGCGGTGAAGCGAAGATGCCCGTACATCAGCAGCGGCGCGCCCGCCTCGATGCCCGCGGCGAACGGCAGGCCGTCCGATGCCTGCCAGTCGGCCTTGGACATCCCGGTCGACGGGATGCCGTTGTGCGAGTCGCCGGGCGCAGCGCCGTGGCCCGGGAAGTGCTTGAGCGTGGAGAGCGCCGAAGACTCTTCGCCTGCGACGGCCGCCGCCACGTGGTCGGCCCCGGACTGAGGCGAGGTGCCGAGCGCACGACCGTAGATGAACATGGAGCGATCCGCGGTGATGTCGGCGACGACGCCGAAGTTCACGCCGATGCCGGCGCGCGACACCAGAGCCCCGCGCCCCGCGAAGGCATCCTGGGTGACGCTCGCGGGCTGGTCCTTGAGAGCCCGCGCCGACGGGAATCCGTCCCACGGCAGTCGCGAGACGTCTCCGCCCTCCTGATCGATCGCGATGAGCGGGGGTAGACCTCCGTCGACGGTCAGTGCGCCGGTGAAGGCGCGCAGCTCGCCTTCGCTCCCCGGGATGTTCGCGCCCATGAGGATGAACCCGCCGATGCCGGTCGACTCCATGTACGCGCGCGCCGCCGCGGCATCGGTCGTGGGGATGTGCCCCATCACGACCGATGCGGCCTTGTCACGCGTCGACATCGCGGCGACCCGCGCGGCGGGCTCGGCGACGACGTCGGCGGGCTCCGCCGCCTCGACCACCACGCTCCCCGTCGGCGACGCATCGGGCTGCGAAGCGCTCCCCGCCGCCGGCATCCCCGCAGCGACGAGCAGACCGCACAGGGCGGTGGCCGTCACAGCGCGGGTGAGCCTCATCACCGGCTCAGCCTAGGCCGGGTCTCAGTGTCGTGCGACGATGGCCGCCGCATCCGTCCCGGTCGGCAGCGCCCCGTAATGGCCAGAGCGGTCCTCGCCCAGGCGCGCGGCGATGAAGGTCTCGGCGTCGAGCGACGGCGCATGGCGAAGCATGAGCGAGGCCTGCAGCGCCAGCGCGAGCGACTCGGTGAGACGTCGTGCCTGCGACTGCGCCTCGACGGCCTCGGCGCCGGCGAGCTCGTCCAGCCGACCGAGGGTGCGCTCGACGTGCGCGTCCAGCGTGGCGGACGCCCCGCGTGTGGTGGCGAGCTCTTCGGCGAACGCCGCGGCCGAGTCCGGATCGCGGGTGAGCGCCCGCAGCACGTCGAGGGCGATGACGTTTCCGGAGCCCTCCCAGATCGCCATGACGGGCTGCTCGCGATAGCGCCGGGCGAGCGGGAAAGCCTCGGTGTAGCCGTTGCCGCCGAGGCATTCCAGCGCCTCGTACGCGTGATTCGGCCCGCGCTTGCTGACGTGGTACTTCGCGACGGGCGTGGCGAGTCGTCGCAGCGCGACGTCCTGCTCGGAGGCCCCGGACTCGAAGAGCTGCGCCAGCCGGAGCCCCGAGAGCATCGCGGCCTCGGACTCGAGCGCCAGATCGGCGAGCACCGCCGTCATCGCCGGCTGGTCGACCAGCTTCGCCCCGAAGGCCTCGCGGCCACGGGCGTGCCACACGGCCTCGGCGACGGACTGCCGCATGCCGGCTGCCGTGCCCAGCACGCAGTCGAGGCGCGTGCGCTGCACCATTTCGATGATCGCGCGGACGCCGCGACCCGGCTCGCCGACGATGAAGCCCACCGTCCCGTCGAACTCGACCTCGGCGGACGCGTTGGAGCGGTTGCCGAGTTTGTCCTTGAGCCGCTGGATCCGGAACACGTTCCGCATGCCCCGTGCGAGCATCCGCGGCACGAACAGGCACGACAGACCCTCTTCGGTCGCACCGCGTCGGGTGTGCGCGAGCACGAGGAACCCGTCGGACATCGGCGCGGAGCAGAACCACTTGTGACCCGTGAGCTGATACGCGTGACCGCCCATGTGCGTGCCGACGGTCGTTCCGGCCCGCACGTCGGATCCGCCCTGCTTCTCGGTCATCGCCATCCCGATGAGCGCGCTCGACTTCTCCTCGTTCGGAAGCAGACGAGGCTCGTACTCGCGTGAGAAGACCCGAAGAAGCCAGTCGTCCGCCACCCACGGCGATTCCCGGATCGAGGCGACGGCCGCGTGCGTCATCGAGACGGGGCACGCGTGCCCGGGCTCGACCTGGGCGAAGAGCATGAAGGTCGCCGCCCGCGCGACCCCGGCGCCGGGGCGCTGATCTGTCCAGCCCGAGGTGTGCGCGCCGCGCGCGATCGCCTCGCCGAGGATGCGGTGATACGACGGGTCGTACTCGACCTCGTCCAGACGGAATCCCCAGCGATCGTGCGCGTGCGCGGTGGGGGTGTGGGTGTCGGCCAGCGCCGCGTCGCGCTGGAACGACGTCGTGCCCACGAGCGTCCCGGCCTCGTGCAGCGCCGCATCCGCCCACTGCGCGCCGAACGCCGAGACCGCCGAGGCGAGCGGCGCGTTGAGCCCGTACTCGTCGATCCCGGTGCGCCACGGCGGCTGATTCTCGACGTAGTGCGTCGCCGCGCCGATCACGCGCTGGCCGCGCGAGTAGGAGGTCACGTCGTCACCTCTTCATCGCGGCGGAGCGCGAGAGCGTACTGCTCGTCGACGGTGAGCGGAGCCTTCGTGACGATGTCGTGGATGAAGGCGAGCTTGCGGCGCACCGGCCCCACGAGGTCGAAGGGGTAGAGATCACGAAAGCCCATCGAGCGGTTGATGCGGTTGAAGGCCTGCGACATCCAGTCCCAGTCGTCGAGCAGTCGCTGAACGGGCTGGTCCTCGTACGACTCGCGCGGTACGACATCGGTGTCGCGAAGACTCGTGACGGTCGCATCGAGATGGATGCCGATGGCCGCCGCCGTCTGGAGCGTCCCCGTGATGTGCAGGTAGTGCGCGAACGACTCGGCGAAGTCCTCCCACGGGTGCATCGTCGCGTACTCCGAGATGAAGCTCTCGTGCCAGTTCTCCGGAGCACCCATGGCGTAGTGCCGCTTGAGAGCGTCCTGATAGCTCGCCCGCTCGTCGCCGAAGAGGTCGCGGCATCGCGCCCACGCGGCGTCGTCGGTCAGGAGCACGTTCTGGAAGTAGTGCCCGACTTCGTGCCGCAGGTGGCCGAGTATCGTCCGGTAGGGCTCGCCCAGACGCACGCGCAGCGCTTCGCGACGGTCATCGAGGCTCTCGGCGAGATCGATCGTGATGATGCCGTTCGCGTGCCCGATGAGGACGCTCTTGCCGTCGGACAGACTCGAGATCAGATCGAATCCGAGACCGCCGGGCTTCACATCCCACGGCACGATCGGAAGCCCGAGATCGCCGAGCTGGAGGATGAGTCGACGCTTGGCCTCCTCGGTGCCGGCGAGCTTCTCGAGCGCGACGGTGTCGTCGGATGCCGGTCGCCGCCGGGTGAGCCGGCACGAGAAGCAGCGCCCCGCCGGCGCGTTCTCCCACACGAGCCAGTTGCACGACCAGTCCCGATTCGAGCACGTGTACCAGGTCGAGCCGTCGATCACGACGCGACCGTTGCGGATTCCGTGGAACTGCCTCGTCAGGATGTGGAAGCCGAGTTCGGACTCGCAGTTGCCGCACACCAGCGCGTCGAGATAGACGAAGTGGCGACAGTGCGGACAACGAGGCTGGGAGCTCACGGTCTCACCGTAGTGGTCGCTGCGCCGGTCACGCCGCGGCGAGCGGAAGTCTGATGAGCACGTCGTCGCCGTCCCTCGGCGACCCCCGACCGTCGGTGTTGTTCGTCAGCAGCCACAGCGAGCCGTCCGGTGCGGCCACGGCATCCCGCAGCCGCCCCTGGCCGCTGAACGCGACCTCCAACGCCTCGGTCTGCGCGTCGTACAGCCACAGCCGCTCGCCGCGCAGGCCCGTGACGAAGACCGTCTGACCGACCGCCGCGACCCCGCTGGGGCTCGCGTCCGACGTGGCCCACGAGACGACGGGCGCCGTGAAGCGCGCGTCGGTGCTGTCGCCCTCGACGACGGGCCACCCGTAGTTCGCCCCGGGCTCGATGCGGTTGAGCTCGTCCCACGTGTTCTGCCCGAACTCGCTGGCCCACATCGTTCCGTCGGCCGTCCAGGCGATGCCCTGCACGTTCCGGTGACCGAGCGACCAGACCGCAGAGTCGAACGGGTTGCCCGGTGCGGGCGCGCCCTCCGGTGTCAGGCGCAGGATCTTTCCGCCGAGCGCTGCGGGGTCCTGCGCGGCATCCCGATTCTGCGCGTCGCCCGTCGTGACGTACAGGAAGCCGTCCGGACCGAACGCGATGCGCCCGCCGTTGTGTGTGCTGTTGCGCGGGATGCCGGTGAACACCTCTTCGGCGACGCCCAGGGTGAGACCGCCCTCCGCACCGTCCAGCGGCATCCGCACGACCCGGTTGTCGTCGGCGGCGCCGTGATAGGCGTACAGCCACCCGTCGTGCACCGCGATGCCGTGCAGGCCGGATTCGCCGCCCGAGACGACGCCCGCGACGGTACCCGCCTCGCGCAGCGTTCCATCGGCGGCGAGTTCGCGCACGGTCCCGGAATCGCGTTCCGAGATCAGGGCGCCGCCGCCTCGCAGCGGAGCGACCGACCAGGGCGCCGCCAGACCGGTCGCCAAGGTCGAGGGCTCCCCCGACACGCGCCAGCTCGCCGCCGGTGTCGGCGTCGGGGACGCGGATGCCGTCGGCACGACCGGCGCGGCCGAGGTGGGAAGGGGCGCGGCAGGCGACGGGGCGCACCCGACCAGCGCGCAGACCAGAACCGCGGCGAGGGCGATCCGAACGGACGATCCAGGGGTGATCGGCATGCCTCCAGGCTCACTCACGGCACGAAAAGGCACAAGCGCGTATCGGTCCGGAGCACAGGGATGTACGCACCCACCGGCGGGTTTCGCGCCCATCCTCAGGTTTCGCTCAACGTCTCCTCAGGAGCCCGCGATGACCCGTCATGAATCACACGGCGACGCATCTCATCAACGACGGCCGCTTCGGGCCGTGCACATCGGCATATCTGGGGATCAGATCATGAGCATTTCTCGCATCACGCGCCTGCTGGGCGCCTCGGCCGTCGGCATCGCCGCCGTGACGGCATCCGTCCTCGTCGCAGCGCCCGCACAGGCGTCGGCGCCGTCGGTGAAGGAGACCGTCTCGCAGGTCTGCGTCGACGCGGACTCGGTCGACCTGACGTGGGACATCTCGTCAGTCTTCCCGGCCGACACCCGCAACGTGGTCGACGACGGCATCCTCAACGACGGCGGCGTCTACAGCGCGGCGCCGGCGCTCGAGACGGCCACGACCGTCACGGCCGATGGACGGACGCTGGTCACGGTCCTCGATGTTCCGACGGTCGACGAGGCGTTCTTCATGCTCATCGGGTGGATGCCGGACGGCCGGGTCGTCGTCGCGGGATTGTCGGCGACCATCACCGTGGACTGCACGCCGGAGCCCGAGGTGCCCGTGACTCCCGAGGTTCCGGTCACGCCCGAGGAGCCGGTCACGCCCGAGGTTCCCGTCTCACCTGAGGTTCCGGTCACGCCCGAAGCTCCTGTCACGCCAGAGGTGCCGGCGACGCCCGTTGCTCCGGAGCAGCCTGTTCTCGAGGTCGTCGAGCCGCGCGCCGAAACGCCGGTCCCCGCCGCGCTGCCGCTCAGCGAGAACGCGCCGGTGACCGCGCTCGCGGCCGTGCCGACGTCGCTCGCCGCCACGGGCGGCGGCGTTCCGGCATCCGTCGTCATCGCGGGCGGCGCGACCCTGGTGGCAGGTCTGGTCGCACTGGTCCTCGCTCGCGTGCGCTCGTCGCGCGCGGCCCATTCGGAGCGCTGACCCCGCTCGCACGCACGTTCGTCATGCTGTGCTCGCCGGTGTGCGGAGTGACGCTGATGAGCGAGACGGGCAGCGCGACCCGGCCCACGGATCCAGACGACGATCTTCTCGTCTTCTGGGGTGAGGGCGGCCGGCCCACTCATCGGTGAGCATCATGCTCGCGCTGTCAGGCGGTGCCTCCGGCGCCCACCTCAGCCAGCGAGCTGCGCCCAGGCGTCGTAGACGATGGAGTGGTAGTC
>JBEVLS010000175.1:0-4566 GCA_040509015.1 Microbacterium sp. | reverse complement strand
GATCGACGTAAGGTTCCCTCATGAGCGATGTCACCATCACCGTCCGCGGAGAGCACGAGACCCGCGTCACCCCCGAAGAGGCGATCGCGCACCTCACCGTGCGCACCGAAGGGCCCGAGCGCGGCGAAGTGGTCGAGCGCATCGCGGCGCTCACCGCACCGCTGCGCGACGACCTCTCCGCCCGCAAGCTCGCCGGCGGCGTCGCCGACTGGTCGAGCCAGCGCGTCTCGCTGTGGGCGAATCGGCCGTGGAACAGCGAGGGCACGCAGCTCGCACTCGTGCACTACGCGTCGGTCGAGGTCACGGCGACGTTCACCGACTTCGCCGCGCTCTCGTGGTGGGTGAGCGAGGTCTCGGAGTACGACGGCGTGCAGATCGACGGCATCACGTGGCGCCTGACACCCGAGTCGGCGAAGCTCACCGAGGCCGCCGTCGCCGCACAGGCCGTGCGCGTCGCCGTCGAGCGCGCGACCGCCTACGCCGCCGCGATCAGCCTCGCCACGGTGACACCGATCGAGATCGCCGACCTCGGTCTGCTGACGCGAGGGGATTCACCGTCACCCGCACCCGCTCCCGAGATGCTCCGCATGTCGAAGGCGGCATTCTCCGCGGATGCCGTCGGCGGAGGTCCTGCGCTGGAGTTCCAGCCCGACGACATCGTCGTCTCGGCCGCGGTCGAAGCCCGCTTCACGGCGAGCTGACGCTCTACTCGCCGAGTCGGTTGCGCGAGCGCATCGCGCGCTCGGCCTCGCGCTTGTCTTCGCGCTCGCGGATCGTCTGGCGCTTCTCGTACTCGCGCTTGCCCTTGGCGACGGCGATCTCGACCTTGGCGCGGCCGTCCGAGAAGTACAGCTTGAGCGGGACGAGCGTGTAACCGCCGGCTGACACCGCGTGCGAGATCTTCACGATCTCCTCCTTGTGGAGGAGAAGCTTGCGCGTGCGCTTCGCGGCGTGGTTCGTCCAATGCCCCTGCGAGTACTCGGGGATGTGCACGGCATCGAGGAAGATCTCTCCCCCGTCGACATACGCGTAGCCGTCCGTGAGGTTCGCACGACCCTGTCGCAGCGACTTGACCTCGGTGCCGCTCAGCACGAGTCCGGCTTCGTAGGTCTTCTCGATGTCGTAGTCATGGCGCGCGCGACGATTGGTCGCGACGACCGTCTCACCGCGTTCCCTGGGCATGATGTCTCCTGTTCGGATGCCGCATCAGCGGCAGCCCGCCAGTCTAGCAAGCACGGTGACGCGTGCGGCGCGCCGAAGGGTCAGGCGCGCAGCCAGCGGCGGATCGCGAAGCCCGCCGACAGTGCGGCGAGGGCCACGCCGATGGCGACGATGACCGGCACGACGAGCCAGGCATCCCCCATCCCGACCCACGTCGTGACGAAATTGATGCGGCCGCGCAGATAGCCGTTGACGCCGAAATGCACGCCCGCGAGCACGGCCCCGCTGGCGAGCACCGAGCCGATGAGCGCTGCGAAGACGCCCTCCAGCACGAACGGGGTCTGGATGAACCGGTTCGATGCGCCGACGAGTCTCATGATGCCGATCTCACGCCGTCGCGCGAACGCCGACAGCCGGATCGTCGTGGCGATCAGCAGCACCGCCGCGATCAGCATGAGAGCGGCGATGCCGACGGCGATGTACGTCGCGACGGTGAGAGCCGAGAAGAGCGGCTCGAGATACTGCATCTCGTCGCGCACCTCTTCGACCCCGGCCTGACCGGTGAACGCCTCGATGATCACGGCGGACTGCGTCTGGTCGACCAGGTTGATGCGGTAGGTCTCCCACGCCTGGTCGGGCGTCAGGATGTCGGCGTAGCCGGGCTCGAGCTCGACGATGCGGTCGTACGTGTACTGCTTGTCTTCGAACGCGACGTCGCGGATGATGCCCGACAGCGCCGGGCTCTCGAGCTTCGTCTCCACCTCGGCGAGCTGCTCGGGAGTCGCAGCACCGCCGGTGCAGGTCGTGGCGGTCGACACCGCGCTGCACATCGAGATCGCGACCTGGGCGCGGTCGACCCAGAAGTCCTTCATCGTGCCGATCTGCATCTGCATGAGGATCGCGGCGCCGACGAAGGTGAGCGACACGAAGGTCACGAGGACGACCGACACGACCATCGACGCGTTGCGACGAAGACCGTTCAGCGCCTCGGAGAGGATGAGTCCGACTCTCACGACGTGGGCCCCACTTCGTCGTCCGGCTTCCGTTCACCGAGGCCGAGGCGATCGGCCAGGCCGAGCTCCTGCACGTCCATCTCGATCGATTCGACGACCGGGATCGGATTCGTCCGCGGCGGAGCGTCTTCGACGGGCTCCTCCTCGGGCGGCGTCTCGATGCGGGGCGTGACGGCCGGGGCCGGCGCCGCCGCGATCTCGGCTTCGGCCTCTGCGTACAGGGCCGCCGACTCGGCGATCGACGCCTCGGTCGCAGCGACGGTCTGCGCCTCGATGACCGGCTCGACGGCTGCCGTGGTCGCCTCGACCGCGGCATCCACGGCCTCGGAGTCGACGACACCGGTCTCGACGATCTCGCGGTGCAGCTCGAGCACCGCGGTGAGCGCGGCGACGGCCGCCGCCCCGCGCTCCGGCTCGGGAGCGAGACTCGGGATCGCGGAGGTGTCTCCGTAGCCGCCGTGGCGTTCGTCGCGCACCATCTCGCCGTGCTGCAGCTCGATCACGCGCCGCTGCATCTGGTCGACGAAGCCCGCCTCGTGAGTGGCCATGACGACGGTCGTGCCGCCGGCGTTGATGCGAGAAAGCAGCTGCATGATGTCGACGGATGTCGCGGGGTCGAGGTTTCCGGTCGGCTCGTCGGCGAGCAGCACCTGAGGACGGTTGACCAGCGCCCGGGCGATCGCGACGCGCTGCTGCTCACCGCCGGACAGCTCGTTGGGGAACCGCTTCTCCTTGCCGGCGAGCCCGACGAGCGCGAGCACCTCGGGAACGGCCTGCTGGATGAATCCGCGGCTCGACCCGATCACCTGCAGCGTGAAGGCGACGTTCTGGAAGACGGTCTTGTTCGGCAGCAGGCGGAAGTCCTGGAACACGGCACCGATGTGCCGGCGGAAGTACGGAACCTTGCGGTTCGACAGGGTGCGCAGGTCGCGCCCGAGCACGACGACGCGACCGTCGGACGGGGTCTCTTCGCGGAGGATCAGGCGCAGGCACGACGATTTGCCCGAGCCGGATGCTCCGACGAGGAAGACGAATTCTCCGCGCTGCACCTCGAAGTCGACCGCATTGAGGGCGGGTTTCGCGGTGCCACGGTAGCGCTTCGTGACGTTCTCGAACCGGATCATGGCTCCCCGAGCCTAAGTGCGCCGCTGCGTCACGCATCGAGCGACACCCGGGGGCGCGGCATCCGGCTCTTCAGTCGGCCGCCGCGGCCCTCACGACCTCGCGACTCGCGTCGAGCACCTCGGCCGGATGCGTCAGATGCACCTGATGCTCGGCCTTCGGCCACGACAGGAGCGGCGCACCGAGAGCCTCCGCGGCACGCGCGTGCGCACGACGGAGCGGGTCGTCGAGGGGGCGGTCGGCCGTGATGACGACGGCGGGCACCTGTGGCAGCCGCGTCGCATCGAACTCATCTGCCAGGTCCTCCATCCCGACGACAGCACGTCCGAGCTTCGGGATGTCGATCCCGGACGCGATCCGATGCGTCGCCGCCGCGTACTCGTCGCTCATCGCGTGCTGCCGCACCGACTTCTTGGCGCTCGAGCGGAGCAGCGACGACAGGATGCCGCGCACCACCGGCACGCGGAAGAGTCGCTCCATCGTCCTCATGCGCTGAGCGACCATCCGCGCGAGCTTCGGGTCGTTGATGGGAGTCGCGTCCAGCAGCACCACACCGGCGACGTCGTCCGGGTAGGTGGTCGCCAGCAGGAGCGCGACAGCTCCTCCGAGACTCTGACCGATCACCACGACAGGCCCGACGCCCGCATCGACGATCGTCGCGTGCAGCGAGGCGGCGGCATCCGCGAGCCCGCCCTCGACCGTGGAATCCCCGGCCCCCGGACGATCGACGAGGATCACGCGGCATCCGGGATCGGCCATCAGTCCCTCGGCGAGGCCGGGGAAGAACCCGTCCACCGCCTCGGCGCCGCCGGGTATGAGGAGGACCGCAGGCCCGGAGTCGCCGATCACCTCGAACATGCGGCGATCCTACGCGGCGCTCTGGACGGCTCGCGCACCGCGCGGCACGATGGCTCCATGACCGCCTCAGTGATCCCGGCCGCGGATCTGCGCCCGTTCGCGTCGAAGACGATGAAGTTCGAGGGCGCCGACCACGGATCGGACATCTCGTTCTTCTACGTCGACAACGAGCCCGGGCAGGGCCCGGGACTCCACCGGCATCCGTACACCGAGACCTGGGTCGTCGTCGAGGGTGAAGCCACCATCCGCATCGGCGATGACACGATCGTCGCGCACGAGTCCGACACCGCCGTCGTCGCGCCGATGGTGTGGCACGGGTTCACGAACACCGGAACCGGGCGTCTGCGGATCATGTGCATCCACGCGTCGCCTCGCATCATCCAGGAGTTCATGGAGGGCGAGGAGCCCTAGC
>JBEVLS010000174.1:0-4659 GCA_040509015.1 Microbacterium sp. | reverse complement strand
AGGTACTCGCTCGTGGCGAAGCCCTGGTTGAACGTCTCGGATTCCGCGAGCTTGTCCACGACGTCGGCGGGCAGCGGTTCGTCGGTGTCGATGTGCCGCGCGTACGCCGACAGAACCTCGGGCCAGAAGAGCCACATCTCGTTGACCTGACTCGGGAACTCCACGAAGTCGCGGAACACGTTCGTCCCTGCGAAGTGCGGATAGGTGACCGTGGCGAACAGGCCGTGCAGGGCGTGGCCGAACTCGTGGAAGAGCGTCGTGACCTGGTCGAGGGTCAGAAGCGTCGGCTTGCCCGGGGCGGGCTTGGGGACGTTGAGGTTGTTGACCACGATCGGCGCAGTGCCGCGAAGGTGCGACTGCAGCACGATCGAGTTCATCCAGGCGCCGCCGCGCTTCGTGTCGCGCGTGTAGAGGTCGAGGATGAACAGCCCGAGCGCCGAGCCGTCCGCGTTGTGGATCTCGAACACGCGCGTGTCGGGGTGGTAGCCGCCCAGATCGTGTCGCTCGGAGAACGTGATGCCGTAGAGGTCGGTCGCCGCGCGGAAGACCCCGTCCTGCAGGACGCGCTCCGCATCGAACCATGGACGCAGCGCCGCGGTGTCCAGATCGTACCGAGCCTTGCGCACCTTCTCGGTGTAGAACGCCCAGTCGTGCGCCTCGAGGGGGAAAGGCTCCGACTCGGTGTCGATGATCGCCTGCAGCGCCGCCTGCTCCCGCTCGGCGTTGCGGGCGGCCGGGACGGCGAGGCGGCGGAGCAGATCGTGCACCGCGCCGGGCGATCCGGCGGTCTCGTCGGACGTGATGTACGCGGCGTGCGTGTCGTAGCCCAGGAGGCTTGCGCGCTCGGCGCGCAGGCGCACGATCTCGAGGAGGATCGGCCGGTTGTCGTTCTCGTTGTCGCGGATGCCGCGCGCGCGCGACGCGTCGAGGATCCGCTTGCGGCTCTCGCGGTTCGTCAGGGTCGCCAGGTAGGGGTGCCCGGTGAACAGCGTCAGAGTGACGACCCAGCTGCCGTCGAGGCCCCTGTCCGTCGCCGCCTGAGCGGCGGCCGAGAGCTCGCCCTCGGCGAGGCCGTCGAGCTCTGCCGCGTCGTCGAACACGACCGCGAGGTCGTTCGTGTCGGCGAGCAGGTTCTTCTCGAACGTCGTCGTGAGAGTCGACAGTCGCTGGTTGATCGCGGTGAGGCGCTCCTTGGCGGCGTCGTCGAGTCCGGCGCCGGCGTGCGACATCTCGCGGTAGTGACGCTCGACGAGGTAGCGCTGCTCGGGGTCGAGGTCGAGGGAGTCGAGCTGCTCGTGCAGGGTCTTGATGCGCCAGTACAGCTGGGCGTCGAGCTCGATCGAGTCGTTGTGGGCCGACATCAGCGGCGCGAGCGCCTCTTCGATGGCCTGGATCTCGTCGGTGGCATCGGCGGACGACACGGTGTAGAAGGTGCGGGCGACGTCTCCGAGCAGTCGGCCGCTCGCCTCGAGGGGGATCATCGTGTTCTCGAACGTCGGCATGGAGCGCACGCGGGTGATGTTCGAGATCTCTTCGCGGTGTGCGGCGAAGGCCGCGTCGAACGCGGGGAGGTAGTGCTCGGGGCGGATCGCCGAATAGTCGGGGAGCCCGTACGGGAGCGTGGACGGGTGCAGGAGCGGGTTGTCGGACGCCATGTGCTCCACCCTAATCGCGGCCCACGGCATCCGGAGCTTTCTTTGCAAACCAATGGTTGCAAAGAAAGCTTTGCAGAGATATCTTGGGACCATGGACGACGACACGCAGGATGCCGCGGCTCGCACCGAAGAGCGTCACCGGGGCGACCGCGTCCTCGACAGCGGCGCTCTGCGGGCTCTGGCGCATCCGCTCCGGGTGCGGATGTACGACATCCTGAGTGCCTACGGACCGCAGACCGCGAGTTCCCTCGCCGAGCGGCTGGGGGAGTCCAGCGGGTCGACGAGCTACCACCTGCGGGCGCTGGCGAAGCACGACCTCATCCGCGAGGTGGCCGACCGCGGCAGCGGGCGGGAGCGCTGGTGGGAGCGTCCGGTCGGTGGGGTGTCGTTCAGCAACCCGGAGGCGATGAAGTCCCCCGCGGGCCGAGCGGCGTCCCAGATCGTGATGAACGAGTACCTGCGCAACCGCAACGACCAGCTCCTCGAATTCGTCAACCGCGGAGCGGAGGTCGAAGAGGAGATCTGGCGCGACTCCATCCTGATCTCCACGGCCACTGCACGGCTCACCGCCGAGCAGGCCAAGCAGCTCACCGTCAAGATCCAGGCGCTCATCGATGACGCCGTGGACTCCTATCGCACGCAGTCCGGCGAGGACGTCCGGCCCGTCACCATCCGGGCCGACCTGTTCCCGCTCCCCGACCTGGAGGAACCGTCATGACCGCCATCGCCTCTTCTCGCCCCCGCGCCACGCCGTTCGAGCGACTCCTGCTCGATCTGGCGGGTGCCCTCGAGCACGTCGCGACAACGCGGGCCGAGCGACGTCGTGCGCTGTCGGTGCACTCCGCTGCCCTGCACGCGCGGATCGCAGCCCAGGACGCCCGCACGGACGCCCGCGCGCTCGGCGGCCTCGGGGTCCTCCCGCGATGACCGCCACGGCCGAGCCCGCGGCCGTGACACGCCGCCGGTCGCGGGCACCGCTCGGCCGGGACTTCGGCAAGCTGTGGACCGCGGCGGCCTTCAGCAACCTCGCCGACGGGCTGGGCCGCACGGCCGTGCCGCTCATCGCCACCACCCTCACGCGCGACCCGCTCGCGATCGCCGCGATCGGCGCGCTCGCCTTCGTGCCCTGGCTCGTGTTCGGCCTGCCCGCCGGCATGCTCGTCGACCGCTTCGATCGGCGCTGGATCATGGCGATCGCCAACACGCTCCGAGGCGGCACGGCGCTGTTCCTCGCCGTGCTCACCGTCGCCGGCGGTCTGAGCATCTGGTGGCTCTTCGCGGCCGTGCTGATCTTCGGGCTGGGCGAGACCCTTTTCGACAACGCGACGAACGCGATCATCCCCTCGGTGGTGGAGCGGCCATCGCTCGATCGCGCGAACGGCTTCGTGCAGGCCGCCCAGATCACGATCGACAGCTTCATCGCCACACCGATCGCCGGGGTGCTGTTCGCGGTCTCGCTCGGACTTCCGCTGTGGGTCGGCGCCGGGGGATACCTCGTGCCGATCGTGCTGGCGGTCCTGCTTCCGCTGTCGGCGGCACGGCCGCTGCGCGAGCCGTCCCCCGCTGGCGCGGCCGAGGTCGCGACGGGCGATCCGCTCGCTGCGGCCGAGATCGCCGATGCTCCGTCGCGGACGAGCGGCGTGTCGGCGCGCGAGGCGGTGTCGTACCTCTGGCGGCATCGGTTCCTGCGGTCGATGGTCGTGTTCACCTCGATCCTCGGATCGGCGTTCTCCTTCGCGCAGGCGCCGACGTTCCTCTACTTCCTCGAGGAGCTCGACGTCGTGCCCGCCGCGATCGGCGTGGTGACCGCGGGCATCGGCCTCGGCGCACTGGCCGGGTCGCTCGTCGCCGCCCCGCTCGTCGGTCGCTTCGGTCGCGGACCC
The DNA here is from genome assembly GCA_040509015.1 of Microbacterium sp. Lineage (GTDB taxonomy): Bacteria > Actinomycetota > Actinomycetes > Actinomycetales > Microbacteriaceae > Microbacterium. The sequence continues at coordinate 1,121 of JBEVLS010000174.1, read as the reverse complement.
GTCATGCTCGGCGCGAACCTGCTCGCCGGAGTATCGCTCGTCGGCGTCTGGGCCGCGCCGGAGCTCATCACGGGAATCATCGCCTATGCGCTGATGGCGTGCGCGGTCTCGATCTGGAACGTCCCGTGGGGGGCGCTTCGCCAGGCGATCGTCCCGGGCCACCTGTTCGGACGCGTCCTCGGCATCATCCGCACGTTCACGTGGGGACTCTTCCCCTTCGCGACGCTGCTCGGGGGCCTCGTCGCGCGCGCCGATCTGCGCCTGCCCTACCTGGTCGCCGCCGTCGTCACCCTCGTCACGACGCTCATCGCGATCCCGCTGCTGCTGCGGGCGTCGCAGCACGGCTCGACCGAGGACTGAGCCTCAGGCGAACTCGTCGTCGGGGTCGTGGCGCACGACGGGCTCGCCGGCGGCATCCAGTGTCACCGTCGTCCCCGTGTCGAGCTCTGCGATCGGTCGCCCTTCGAGCCACGTCAGCGTCCACCGCGGTCGCGGCTGACCGAGGTCGTCCTTCGGGATGACCTCGTCGACCGAGCGGATGCCGCGCACGAGCGCCTCCGGCACCGCCCGCGGCGGCTGGTCGCCGGAGGTCCATCGGGTTCCGAGCTGCATCAGGACTCCTCTGCGGGGGTGAGCTCGATGTCGGTGACCGCGAGGGCGTCGGCATCGGCGTAGGTGATCTCGGCGATCCGGCCGACCGCCTTCAGGTCGCCTTCGGCGAGGCGGATGACGTCGACGGATGCCGCGGGAGCGGCGATCGTCAGTCGTGTCACGGCGGTCTTCTGCGAGGCCTTCGCCTCGGTCTTGGCGCGCCGGACGCTCACGAGCGCTTCGCTCACGGTCGTCAGGACGGCCGGGTCGCCCTCGATGCCGAGCGGCTCGGGCCAGGACGCCGCGTGCACGGATCCGTCCTCGAACCACGACCACGACTCTTCAGCGGCGAACGCGAGAACCGGGGCGAACAGACGCAGGAGCGTCGACAGGGCGGTGCGCAGGGCGAGCGCGGCCGAGGCCTGGCCGACGTCGGTCTGGTCGTAGGCGCGCTCCTTGACGAGCTCGAGGTAGTCGTCGCAGAACGTCCAGAAGAACGATTCCGTGATCTCGAGCGCCCGGGCGTGGTC
>JBEVLS010000173.1:0-10013 GCA_040509015.1 Microbacterium sp. | reverse complement strand
GCCGTGGCTCTGGAACGGTGCGAGGTGACCGGTCGACTCGGATGCCTCGGCCAGGGCCTCCGCCGGGTCCAGGCCGCGGGCGAGCCCGCTGTGGAGTGCGGCGAGCAGCTCGCACGCGACGTCGTCGGCGACGATCACGGGGGTCGCGATGACGCATCTCGACCCCGCGTGCAGCCAGGTGCGTGTCATCCCGAGCGCTTCCTCACCCCAGCGCACCGAGGAGCGACCCAGCTCACACGCGGAGAGCACGACGGTCGCGGGCACCTCGGGGATGAGGTCGATGTCGTAGCCGAACAACGCCCCGTCGGAGAGCTCGAGACCGGAGAACAGCGGATTGTCGACGGCATGGCGCCCGTGAGCGGCCACGTGCATCACGTCGACGCGCGACGCGAGTCGACCTGCTCCACATCGCCGCTCAAGGCCGGCACGCGGCCGACCACCCGCTGTTCTCGGGCATCGAGCTCGCCGACGGCACGATCTTCGGCTACGACATCGACCTCGTCCCCGAGGTTCCGGCGATCGTCGTGCTGTCGGCCTGCGAGGTCGGCCGTTCGACCGTGCGATGGGGCGAAGAGGCGATCGGCATGACGCGTGTGTGGATCCACGCCGGCGCGCGCTGCGTCATCGCCGCGCCGGTCATCGTGGCCGACGACGTCGCGTGCGAGCTGCTGGGCGCCATGCACGTCGGCCTGGCGGCGGGGGAGCCCCCCGCCGTCGCGCTGGCCCGCGCATCCGAGGCGACCGGCGTGCACGCTCCCTTCCAGGCCCACGGCGCCGGCTTCTGAGCGATCCCCGAGCGACGCACCGGGGAATTCCTCGACGAGCGTGTATCACGGCGGGAGCGACACCCTCTTGCACGGTGGATGGTCCGTTGCAGGCGGGGAGAACTCGGGATTTCCCGCCACTGGGGGCACGACGACGTGGGGCGCCGTGGCAGGCGCGTCGCCGAGGACCGATCCGACGGGGGATGTCGCGGATACGGATCCGATCGCGGCATCCCCCGGATCCGTCTGCGCGCTAGTCGCGGGAGGAGTTCGCGGTGCGGCCGCGGATGATCCCGACGAAAGCCTCGACCGCCGGTGTGGTCCGATCCGCGACCCACGCGAGGGCGACGGTCGACGCGGGGGCGCCGCGCAGCACACGGTGCGCGGCGTCGCGTCGCTGGTGCAGTCGTGCGAGCGACATCGGGACGACCACGGCGCCGACGCCCGAGGCGACGGTCGCGACGGCCTCTTCGGTCGTTCCGAGCGGCGCGAACGACGGTGACAGGGCGCCCGGGATGTCGAGGGAGAGGACGTCGTCGAGCGGAACGATCACGATCTCGCCGACGAGATCGTCGTACTCGAGCTCGTCGGCTGCGGTGAGATGCGACTCGCGGCCCGTGACGACCACCGCGACCTCGTCGTAGAGGGGGATGACGTGCAGCCCCTCGCGCTCGATCGGCAGACGGACGATGGCCGCGTCGACATCGCCGTCGATCAGAGCGGCGCGCTGGTCGCGCACGGCGAGGGGCACGAGCTCGAGCGGCTGCGGCATCCGCTCCTTCCACCGGTCGATCCACGTGCCGGGCGTCGCGCCGGGGATCGCGCCGAGCCGGAACGGCCCGGGCGCCACGGGGGCGGGCGCATCGAAGACCGGGCGGGGCTCTGCGGTCGGGCGCGGCGGTGTCTTCTTGGGGGCTTTGCGCACCGGTCTGCCGCCCTTGGACGCGCCGCGAGGCCCCCGTGCCCCGCCGCTCTTCGCCATGCCCCCAGGCTACCGGCGCGCTATCGTTCGCTCATGATCACGATCGTCGCCACCGTCGCGGGGGCACTCGCGGCCCTGCTCCACGTGTACATCTTCGTCATGGAGAGCGTGCAGTGGACCCAGCCCCGGATCTGGAGACGGTTCGGCGTCGCCGACCAGGCCGCTGCCGACACGACGAAGCCGATGGCCTACAACCAGGGCTTCTACAACCTGTTCCTCGCGATCGGCGCGATCCTCGGCTTGGTGCTGTTCTCCGCGGGGGATGCCGGCACGGCCGCCGACATCGCGGGCCGCACGCTCGTGCTCTTCAGCCTCGGGTCGATGCTCGCGGCGTCGCTCGTCCTCGTGACCTCCGGTGCCCGCTACCTGCGGCCCGCCGTGATCCAGGGAACGCTGCCGCTCATCGGCTTCGTGCTGTTCTTCTTCGCGTAGCCCAGGTGCTCCCTCCGCCCGGTCGGGCAGGAGAGGATTGCGTCGAGAGTCGATCGATGTATATCGTTTGTCGATAGATCATCCTCGATTCTCGATAGGCGGCACCATGCAGCGCTCCACGATCGTCGTCCTCAAAGGCCTCATCGCGGTCCTCCTCGCGCTCCTTCTGGCGTGCCAGATCTTCATCGTGCCGATCGTCGCCGCGCAGTCGGCGTGGCGATACCACGAGATCGCCTACCTCCAGATCCCGGGCCTCGTCATCGGCGTGCTGTTCCTCGTCTGCGTGCAGATCGTGCTCGTCTGCGTGTGGCGTCTGCTCTCGCTCGTGCGCAAGGACGCGATCTTCACCGAGCGGGCGTTCCCCGAGGTCGACGTCAGTCTGTGGGCCGTCGCCTTCGCGACGTTCCTGGTCGCGGTGGCACTCGTGACCCTGAGCGCCTCGGGCGTCATGAACGGATCGATCACGCTGCTGTGCGTGCTGGGGATCGTCGTCGGCGGCGGCCTGTCGCTGCTGATCGTCGTGCTGCGCGGGCTGCTGCGCAAGGCGACCCAGCTCGAGCAGGACCTGTCGGAGGTGGTGTGATGCCGATCATCATCAACCTCGACGTCGAGCTCGCGAAGAAGAAGATGTCGGTGAACGACTTCGCGGCCGCGATCGACATCACCCCGGCGAACGTCTCGGTGCTCAAGAACGGACGCGCGAAGGCGATCCGCTTCACGACGCTCGACGCGATCTGCCGCGTGCTGGACTGCCAGCCCGGCGACATCCTGCAGTGGGTCGACGACGAGGACCCGTCATGAGGTCGGTGGCGACGCGACCGTCGTCCTGGAGCGAGACCGCGATCCGTCATCTCGAGGACTCGCTGAGCTGCCCCCGGTGCGGCGACAGCCTGCAGGACCGCCGCTGCGCTCGCTGCGGCGCCGACTACTCGGGCGCGATCGGCGGCGAGCTGTGGACGGCGTCGCAGCACGCGGTGACTGCTCTGCGCGCGCGGCAGGAGGTGCTCGAGCGGGTGCCCACGCGCGTCGCGGCACCCGCCGCACCGACGCCTGTCGCGGCAGCGGTGCCCGTGTCGGCTCCGGCGGCGCCGCGCGCGAGCGCGACGGTGCAGTCCGTCCTGGCCGTGGCGGGCGCGGGCCTCGTCGCGATCGCGGCGATGGTGTTCACGTTCTTCAACCCCGACCTCACCGACACCCTCGCCCGCGGGCTCATCGTGGGCGGCGTCACGCTCGTGTTCCTCGTGGGCGCCTTCGCGCTGAACCGCCGGGGACTGCGGTTCTCGGCCGAGGCCGTCGCGGCGCTCGGCGTCGTGTTCTCCGGTCTCGACGTGCAGGCGATCTCGGCGGCGGCTCCGGACGCCCCGTGGGCGGCGGCATCCGTCGCCACCCTCGTCGCGGGGGTCGCCCTGACGACGCTCGGACTGTGGCTGCGGCTGCGCACCTGGCTGTGGAGCGGGGTCGTCGGGCTCGCCGTCGTCCCCGCGATGCTCGGCTACGCGGCCTCGACGCCCGTGCTCGGGCACCTCGGCGTCGCGCTGGCGGCGTTCGCGCTGCTGACCCTGACCGGCGCGTTCGCCGGCCGCATCGGCACGACCCTGCGGGCCGACCGCGCCACCCTCACCGCGCTCGAGCTCGCGGCCATCGTGGTCGCGCCGACCGCGAGCGTGTACTTCGGGGGTCTCGCGCCCGGCGGCGCGATGCTGTCGCTGGCGGGAGTGCTCGCGGCATCGGCGCTCCTCGCGCTCGTGTCGACCCGCCATCCGGCCTCGGGCATGTGGAGCCTCCTGGCCGGAGGTCTCGGCAGCGCCGCGTTCGTCGTGCTGGCGATCGCGGTGGTGCCCGCATCGGTGCTCGGCGGCTGGTGGCTCGCGGTCGTCCCGGCAGCGGGAGTGATCGGGGCGATCGTCGTCGCGACCCTCGTGCCCGTGCCGGCATCCGTCGATCGCGGCCTGCTGGCAGGCGGCGCCGTCGTCGTGATGGGAATCGTGGCCGTGCCGCCGACTCTCCTGTCGCTGCTGCTGGGCGCCTCGACGGTGCTCCGCGACGAGACCGACGCCCTCGCCGACCCGTCGTTCGCGATCGCCGTCGTGCTGGGGCTCGCAGCGCTCGCCGCCGGACTCGTCGGCTTCGCGCTGCTGCGCGAGCGGCGGCATCCGTCATCTGCACCGACGGCGCTCGGCACGCGCTGGGTCGGATACCTCGGCGTCTGGTACGCGGCGCTCACCGCGCTCGTCGTGCTGACGATCCCGTCGATCCAGACGTGGGGCCGGGTCGCGATCGGCCTCGCTCTCGCGATCGTCGTCGGCATCGCGGTCTCGCGTGCACCCCGGCTGCGTGCCCCGTCGCTGCGGGCTCCGCTCGTGGTGGGCGCGCACGCGCTCGTGCTGTTCGCGGCGATCCTGTCGTGGCGGGATGCCGCGCTCGCCGTCCCCGCGGGGATCGGCGTCGTCGTCGCGATCGGCGCCCTCGCTGTCGCCCTGCCCGTGGGCACGCGGTTCCTGCACGTGGGCATCGGCTACGCGTACGCCCTCGTCGTCTTCGCCACCGCGCTCTCGCTCGTCGGGGTGGTCGGCGTCGCCCAGCTGTGTCTGACGACCTCGGCCGGCGCGCTCGCGGCGATCGCCGCGACCTTCATCCCGTTCGTGCGCATCCGCGCGTGGTACGCCGTGCTCGTCGTGACGATCATCCCGTTCCTGCTCGGCGTCGCGCAGGTGCTCTTCGAGCGCAGCGGCTGGACGGCGCTGTCGACCGGCCTCATCTTCGGCCTCGCCCTGACCCTCGTCGTGACGCGGCGCGCGGGACTCGGCGCCCCGCTGCGGCTCGCCGCCGCCGGGATCCTCGTGCCGTCCCTCGCCGTCGTCGCGGTCTGCCTCGGTGCGCAGCTGCTGCCGGGCAGCGGCTCGCCCGTCGTCCTGCCGATCATCGCGACCCTCGTGGCGCTCGTGCTCCCCGCGGGCGCGTCCATCCGGTCGGCGCTGGCGTCACGCGTCGGCGAGGCGGATGCCGCGCTCATCCGCATCGCGATCGAGGCGTCAGCACTGGTCACGGCGGCTATCGCCGTCGTGCTCGCGCTCGTGCGCGACGCGGCCGGGCTCGGCACCACGCTGATCGTTCTGGTGATCCTCGGCGTCGGCGGCCTCGCGACCGCCGTCTGGGGCGGCCGTCGCTACGGCTGGCCTCTCGCGGGGGCCGCGTTCACCGGGGCGCTGTGGAGCGTGTGGGGTCTGGTCGGCGTCGCCGAGGTCGAAGCGTATCTGCTCCCGCCCGCGCTCGGCGCCGCGCTGGTCGGCGCGATCCTCACGGCGCGGGGCCGCGCAGGGGTCGCGCTCTACGCCGCCGGGCTGCTGGTCGCCGTCGCACCCCTCGTCGTGCTGGCCGCCGTCGCCGGTCCGCCCGTGCGATCCTTCGCGCTCGTCGGAGGCGCCTGGGCCCTCGTCGCGATCGCGTCGATCGTGCGCGGCCCCCTCCGGGCTCTCCGCACCGCGACGTTCGGCGTCGCGATCCTCGCGGCCGCGGCAGGCGCTGCCGAGGGCGTGCGCTTCGGCCTCGGTCTCGACGCCGTCGTCGGCGGCGTGCCGCTCGTGATGGTGTGCCTCGGCGTCTCTCTCGCGTCGGCCGTGCCGGCGCTCCTCGCCGCGCGCGGGATGCGCCTGGCGTCCGCGCGAGACGGCGCGTTCGCGCGTTCGCGGTGGCTCTCGGCACCCGCCTTCGCCTATCTCGCCGTCGGCACGATGCCCGCGATCCAGCGCGACTGGTTCGCCATCTGGACGATGTGGGGCCTCATGCTCGCCCTGCTGGTCGCGGTCGTGGCGATCGCGTGGCGCGGCGTCCGCGGACGGACGACGCTGCCGCCGGTCTGGTTCGTCTTCGCGCTGGCGTTCGCGACGGCCGTGGTGGCGTGGAGTCCGCGCGACCTTCGCGTCGAGTGGTTCTCGCTGCCGCTGGGTGCGGCTCTGCTCGTCGCAGGCTCGCTCGCGCTGCGGCGCGCCGATCCGGATGCGGCGCCCCCCGGCATCCGCTCGCTCACCGACTGGCCCGCGAAGGCGACCGGTTCGTGGGCTCTGCTGGCCCCGGGCATCGTCGTGACGATGAGCGCATCGATCGCCGCGACCTTCACCGACCCGCTGACCTGGCGGGCGATCCTGGTCATCGTGCTGGCCCTGCTGGCGATCCTCGTCGGCGCGGCACGGCGGCTCGCCGCGCCCTTCCTCATCGGGATCATCGTGCTGCCCGTCGAGAACGTCTTCGCGTTCGTCGTGCAGATCGGCCGGGGGATCGAGTCGATGCCGTGGTGGATCACACTGGCCGTCGTCGGCGCGGTGCTGCTCATCATCGCCGTCACGTACGAGCGGCGAGCGGGCGAAGAAGCGGGCATCGCGGCGCGACTGCGGGATCTCGCATGAGCGCCCGGCGCGCGAGCGGCGGCATCCGCCTTCGCCGGGCGGCGGCATCGGGCGGCGTTCTGGCCCTGGCAGCGATGCTCGCGAGCTGCTCGGTGGACACGCTCATCTGGGGCCCCGAGGGGGCCGGCGTCATCCGCGCCGCGGAGGAGCTCGTCGCCGCGGTCGCGGACGGCGGGGCCGAGGATCTGGTCTGCTCCGGAAGGGAGCTCGATCTCGGCGAGCCCCAGCAGTGGGACGGACTGTCGGCAGAGGAGCCCGAGCGGTTCGTCGAAGGCTATTGGGAGGAGCAGGCCGAGCTCGACCCGGCGTGGAGCATCAACCTCTCGCTGCCCGCCGATCGCGCGGTCTCGGGCGAGACCTTCCCCGGGGACGTCTTCTTCCGCGAGATCGACGGGGAACTGTGCCTCGTCGACATCGCCTGGTCGACCGTCGTCGGCTGAGGCAGCGGTCAGGCGGCCAGGCGCAGTCCTCGGCGGTCGGTCGCGACGCGCTCGCCGTCGCCGATCGTCTCGTTGTCGCCGATGAGCGACGACGCGGCGACCTGCGCGCCGGTGCCGACCTGGGTGCGGATACCGATCTTGGCACCGGCGCCGATCGCGGCGCCCGAGCCGATGTGCGCGAGCGGCGAGATCTCGGCGCCCTGGCCGATGACGGCGTCCGATTCGACCCACACACCGCGTCCGACATGCGCGCCCGCGGCGATCTGCACGCCCGGTTCGACATACGCGCCGACGTCGACGATGGCAGAGGGGTGCACCTTCGCGCCGTGCGCGACGAGCCCCCGGCCGTTGACGTGCTTGCGGTAGCGCAGCATCTCTCCGCGGTCGTTCTCGATGTCGATGTAGTTCTTGCCCACGAGTCCCTCCGATGACTCCTGATGGAGCCGAGCATTGGAATAACCACACGGAGTGCAATTCCATTCCCACGCATCCGACGGATCGACGGGTGTTCGGGCTTCCTTCGCATGTTGTTCGTCGGTCGAGGCCGGACGGATTGCGCCCGACGGCGATTCGTCGCGTGGGATACTTCCGCGGATGGACGACATCGAGATGGCGCGGATTCCGTCCGGCACCGTGACTCTTCACGACGCGCGCCGCAACCGCCGATGGGACGTCGTGCTCGAGCCCTTCGAGATCGGCGTCTTCGCCGTCACGCAGGAGCAGCTCGCCGAGCTCCTGGGCGAATCGGCGGAGCACCCGCGCCGCCCTGCCGTGGACGTCAGCTGGCAGCGCGCGGTGCGATTCTGCAACGCCGCGTCGGAGTGGGAGGGCCTCGATCCCGCCTACACGTTCGACGGCGAAGACGTGCGGTGGCACGTCGACGCCGAGGGCTACCGCCTTCCGACAGAGGCCGAGTGGGAGTTCGCGTGCCGCGCCGGCTCGACCGGCCCTCACTACGGGCCGCTCGCCGAGGTCGCCTGGACGAGCGCGGACGGGGTCGCTGCGCCGCAGAACATCGGCGGCAAGCATCCGAACCTCTTCGGGCTCTTCGACACTCTCGGCAACGTCTGGGAATGGTGCTGGGATCTGCTCGACCCCGCCCGCTACGACGCGTACCGCGTGTTCCGCGGCGGGGGATTCGCGGACGACGCATGGAGCGTCCGCGCGTCGACCCGCCGCGGCGGCGCCCCGCGCATGCACCACGACGACGTCGGGTTCCGGGTCGCGCGCGGGGGCTTCGACGCGGAGGACGCCGCGCAGGGATGGTCGGCGACCGTCGACCGTGAGCGCGGAGACCCGAACGGTCCGCTCCCATCGGGGTGGACGCCGCGTCGCTGACCGCCTCGGACGGTTCGTCTAGGCTGATGGCATCCCGCAGAATCAACGCAGAGGGGGATCCGATGGCGCCCGAACGCCGTGAGGACCGCATGAGTCAGACGGATCGTCCGGCCCACCGGACCGCGCACGAGACGCTGCCGACCGTGCGCGACGTGCTCGCGCTCGATGCGGTCGCCGAAGGCGTGCCCGAGGTCGTCGTGGGGGATGCCGCGCTCGACACCCGGGTGCGGTGGCTGCACGTCTCGGACAGCGCCGGCGTCGCCCGGCTGCTCGACGGCGGCGAACTGCTGCTGACGACCGGGTCGTCGTGGCCGACCGACGGCGACGAGCTGCGCTCGCTGGTGCACGGACTCGTCGACGCCGCGGTCGCGGGCGTCGTGCTCGAACTGGGCACGCACTACCGTGCGGTGCCGATCGAGGTCGTCGAGGTCGCCCGCGAACGCGACCTCGCCCTGGTCGTGCTGCACCGCGAGGTCAAGTTCGTGACCCTCACGCAGGCGGTCCACAGCAGGATCATCTCGGATCAGAACGATGCGCTCCGCGCGCGCGACGAAGTGCGCGAGCGCTTCACCATGCTCGCCCTCCGGGGCTCGCCCGCCGACTTCATCGTCCATCAGCTCGCCCAGACGCTCGGCGCGCCGGTCGTCCTCGAGAACCGTGCGCACGAGATCGTCGCCGCCGAGGTGCCGCTCGCGCTCGAGGAGGAGCTGTTCACCGAGTGGGAGCTGCGTTCGCGCTCCGCGCACCGTCGCGCCGACCAGCGCCGCGAGCGGGGCATGGTCGCCGGGGCGGACGACTGGCTCGTCGTGCCCGTCGAGGCTCGCGGCATCCGCTGGGGTCACCTCGTCGTCCTCCCGGGACCGGAGCATCCTGCGGGGCGGACGGCTGTGCTCGAGCAGGCCGCCATCGCGCTGGCGGTCGGACGCCTCGCCGACGGCGACGCCGACGAATGGGGGCGCGTCAGCCGCCGCCGTCTCGTCGACGGTCTGCTCGCGGGGCGTTTCGCCGGCGTCGGCGGGGCCGCGGCGCGCCTCGAGGCGGCAGGCCTGCCACTGCGAGGTGCGACGCTGTACGGCATCGTCGCGTCCGGCGCGACGGTGACCGCCGAGTCGACGGATGCCGCGGCGCGCGCGCTGCGCGGACGGGCGATCGCAGGCTCGGCGCCGGACGGCGTCGCCCCTCCGGCGGTGACGATCCTGCTCTCGCTGCCGGCCGGAGCCGCGCTCGACGACGACGGCGCCCTGCTCTTCGCGCGCGCCCTCGTCGACGGCGCGGACGAGCTCGACCGCCTCGTGCTCTCCATCGGGCAGGCGGCCGACGCGGTGGACGGCGCGCTCGTGTCGCTCCACGAGGCCGTCGACCTCGCGCGCGGTCGCGCACGTCGCATCGGGCGCGGTCCCACCCTGCGCCGCGCCGAGGACCGGCCGCTCGTCCAGCTGCTCTCGGCCCTGCGCGGAGACCACCGCGTGCTCGAGCACGGCGAGCGGATGCTCGCTCCGCTGATCGTCCACGACCTCGCGCGAGGGGGCGACCTGCTCGACGTGCTCGAGGCCATGCTCGCCCACCCCGGCAACCGCACCGCCGCGGCATCCGCCTCTCATCTGTCGCGCTCGGTCTTCTACCAGCGCATCGCCCTCATCGAGGAGCTGCTGGG